>NZ_JBSXNU010000048.1:0-73147 GCF_056857815.1 Qipengyuania sp. B-5
CCGATATCCTCGCCTTCATCGAAACGCACAACGAAAACCCCAAACCCTATCGCTGGACCAAATCCGCCGATGAGATACTCGCCTCGGTCAAACGCTTCTGTCAAAAAGCTATGAGCCGAACTTCAGATTCAGGTGACTAGGTCTAAGGGGGCTCAGCCATGAGCGAAGAAATCATCGATCCCGATCTTCCTATCATAGATCCGCATCATCACCTTTGGGACCTGCGCCCTCTGCTTCCTGCCTTCCCAGAGCCGCGCCACCCCTTTCTCGAAGCTATCGCAGGGGCGGCCTATTACACTTTCGACGAATTGCAGCAGGACACACGTGGCGGGTTGGGCGGCGGCCATAATATCGTCGGCACCGTCTTCATGGAATGCGGTGCGTTCTATGATCCCAGCCGGGGCGAAGCGCTAAAGAGTGTCGGCGAAGTAGAGTTCGTGGGCGGCGTCGCGGCGCAGGGCGCTAGTGGGCTATATGGCGACTATCGCCCCTGCGCAGGCATCGTCGGACATGCGGACCTCACACTCGGCGATGCAGTAAAGCCGGTGATCGAAGCACTACAGGCGGCTGGCAATGGCCGCTTCCGGGGCATCCGCCATGCCGCCGCCTGGGATGCCGATCCGGACGTCCTGGGGCCTCCTTTCCATGCTCCCGAAGGACTTTACACTTCCGACGCCTTCCGTGCAGGCTTCGCTGCCTATGCCGAATACGGCCTGACCTTCGATGCCTGGCTGCTCGAACCGCAATTGGGCGATGTGATCCACCTCGCGAAGGCATTTCCGGAGCAGACGATCATTCTAGACCATTGCGGCACCCCGCTCGGGATCGCCAGTTACAAGGGCAAGCTGCACGAGAACTTCGACAGGTGGCGGCGCTCGATCCATACTCTGGCAGAGTGCCCCAATGTCTCGGTCAAGCTCGGCGGCCTAGCCATGGCATTCTGCGGTTTGCCCGAGGATGGCCCGATGAGTGGACACGGGGCCGAACACCTCGCCGCGCTGTGGCGGCCCTATATCGAGACCTGCATCGAAGCTTTCGGCGCGGATCGCGCCATGTTCGAATCGAACTATCCTGTGGACCGCTGGGGCGCGAGCTACGATGTCCTGTGGAACGCCTTCAAGCGGCTGGCCCGCAGCCATTCGGCTGCCGAGAAGCGCGCACTGTTTTCCGGAACGGCAGCGCGGATTTACGGGATTGAGCACGTTCTGCCCAACGCTTGACGTTTACGTAACGTCACTCTCGACAAGCCCCGCCGGGCGCCATACGCCCTGCCTCGACATTACTTGAGGAGCCGCTACACCATGACTCTGCCCGCCCCCTTCGACAAGCTGCGCATCCCCGTGATCGGCTCGCCGCTGTTCATCGTTTCTGGGCCGGAACTGGTCATCGCCCAGTGCAAGGCGGGAATTGTCGGCAGCTTCCCGGCGTTGAATGCGCGCCCGCAGAGCGAGCTCGACGAATGGCTCCACCGGATTACCGAAGAACTGGCCACGCATAACCGCGACCATCCGGACTGCCCGGCTGCGCCTTTCGCGGTCAACCAGATCGTCCACCGCTCGAACGACCGGATTGAGGCCGACATGGCGACCTGCGCCAAATGGCAGGTCCCGCTGGTCATCACCTCCCTCGGCGCACGGGAGGAGATATTCAACGCCGTGCGCGGCTGGGGCGGCATCACCATGCACGACGTGATTAACAACCGCTTTGCGCGCAAGGCCATCGAAAAGGGTGCAGATGGTCTTATCCCGGTTGCGGCTGGCGCTGGCGGACACGCTGGGACGCTGAGTCCCTTCGCCCTGATGCAGGAAATCCGCGAATGGTTCGATGGTATGGTGGCACTATCCGGCTCGATCGCGCACGGGCGCTCCATCCTTGCAGCGCAGGCGCTGGGGGCGGACTTCGCGTATATAGGCTCGCCCTGGATTGCGACCGATGAAGCCAATGCGGTCGATGGCTACAAACAGGGCATCGTGGAAGGCAGCGCGGACGGGATCGTCTATTCGAACCTGTTTACAGGAGTTCATGGCAACTACCTGCGCTCGAGCATCGAGAATGCAGGACTTGACCCGGAAAACCTACCGACCAGCGATCCCAGCAAGATGAACTTCGGCAGCGGCGGCAATACCAAAGCCAAGGCTTGGAAGGATATCTGGGGTTCGGGACAGGGCATCGGCACGGTCAAGAAGGTCGGTCCGGTCGAAGATATGGTGGCCCGCTTCGAGAGCGAATATGTCGCCGCCAAGAAGGCGCTTGCGGATAGGACTGCGTGCTAGAGGTTTTCCGAAAGCTCGTCACAAGATACCCTCGGCAATGCCTTCGCCGAGACCGCGCCCAAGGTCGCGAGCTTGCGAAAGATGTTTGGCGTCAATGGTTTTCGGCGCGATGATTTCTTCTTTGGTTTGCGCGTGCGTACCGACGATCATCTGCTCTGCGACGCGCCTGAGCCTCCATCCCTTGGCAATCCGGTCGATCTGTTTTTGCGCCCCCTCGCCATCGGAGCCCGCGGCGATCATCGTCGCGTAGGGCCGTCCTTCGATCTGGCCGAGCACCGGATAATAACAGCGATCGAACATTTCCTTCATCTCGCCGCTCATGCTGGCGAGGTTCTCGGGGCAGGCAAAGAGATATCCGGAAGCTTCGAGCAAATGGTCCGGCCCAACATCCTTTGCCCGCATGAGCCGCGCGTGGGAGCCGCCACCGTCGAAAGCAGCTTGGGCCAGAGCCTCGCAGCTCCCGGTCCGGCTGTGCCAGACGATCAGCAGATACCTGTCGTTCATACCTTAGGCCTCGTCCTCAAGCTGTCGATTGTCAACGTGGGTGCGCTTGCTGCGCGCAGGGCTCTCAAGGTAGGAGGCAAGCATGGCTTCCACTGCCCTTCCCCAGGTTTTCGGCGTTTCGCGATCCCTCACCGGTCGAGCTTGGCGCTGGCGCGGAGGAAATATGGATCTTGGCCAAGGCTATCTGGCCGATGGCGAAGCAATCGTTCGTCAAATCCTGCTCGCGCGCGGGGTAGCGGCGGAGGACTTGCAACGGCATCTTTCGCCGACGCTTAGGGATTTTCTGCCCGATCCGTCCGAATTCAACGACATGGACATCGCAGCGGATCGTATCGCCCAAGCTGTACTGAGCGGCGAGCGGATCACGATCTACGGCGACTACGATGTCGACGGTGCCACCAGTTCCGCCCTGCTGATCCGCCTGTTGCGCGATCTGGGCGTGGAAGCGGGCTACTACATTCCCGACCGCCTGCTCGAAGGATATGGTCCTTCGGGCGAAGCGCTGGTCAAGCTCGCCGAAGCCGGTTCGAGCCTGATCGTTACGGTCGACTGCGGGGCGATGGCGCATGAAGCTCTGGCCATGGCGAGCGATGCTGGCGTCGATGTGATCGTGGTCGATCATCACAAATGTTCTCCCGATCTGCCGCGCGCAGCCGCGCTGGTGAATCCTAACCGCCTGGACGAGAACGACCTTGCGGCGGCGCACGGCCATCTGGCGGCGGTCGGCGTGGCCTTCCTACTGGCGATTGCGCTGGTGCGTACACTTCGCGCCCAAGGCTTTTTCGAGGATCGCAAGGAACCAGATCTGTTCGCCCTGCTCGATGTCGTCGCGCTGGGCACAGTGGCCGATGTCGCGGCGCTTCATGGCCTGAATCGGGCGTTCGTGGCGCAGGGGTTGAAGGTTATGGCACGGCGCGACAATATCGGCATGTCCGCACTGATCGACGCGAGCCGGCTGAAACGCGCGCCGGTCTGTTCCGATCTCGGATTCGCGCTCGGTCCACGCATCAATGCGGGCGGCCGTGTGGGAGAATCCACGCTGGGCGTACGCTTGCTGACTGCAATGGACCCGGAGGAAGCGCGAAGCATCGCCGCACAGCTTTCGGCCCTCAATGACGAACGACGCGCGATCGAGGCCGAAGTGCAACAGGCAGCGGAGGAACAACTCGCCGGCCAGCATAATCGTGCCGTGCACGTGCTGGCCGCACGCGGATGGCATCCGGGCGTCATCGGGATCGTCGCCGGACGGATCAAGGAAAAGACCGGCAAACCTTCGCTGGTTATCGCGCTCGACAAAGAAAATGGTGAAGGCAAGGGATCGGGGCGTTCGATTTCCGGGGTGGATCTGGGTGCGGCCATTATCAGGGCGCGCGAAGAAGGTCTGCTTGTCAAGGGCGGCGGCCACGCCATGGCAGCAGGACTGACTGTTCTGGAAGACAAGCTCGATGCCTTTGCCGACTGGCTCGACGACCATCTAGCAGGCGCAGTGTCCCGTGCGGGCGAGAATAGCGAAATGCTGCTCGACCTCGCTGTAGCCCCAGGCGGACTCACCCCTGAACTGGTCGAGGCGCTGGACGGCGGCGGCCCCTATGGCGTGGGCTGGCCGGGGCCGCGCGTGGCTGTCGGCCCGGTGCGGCTGGTAAAATGCGACATCGTCGGGACGGACCACGTCCGCCTGATCGCCAGCGGTGACGACGGCAAGAGCTTCAAGGGCATCGCCTTTCGCTCAGCGGAGAGCGATATGGGTCAGGCTCTGCTCCATGCCTCGCGCGGGCGGAGGCTATGGCTGGCGGGCCGCGTAAAGATCGACGACTGGGGCAGCCGTCCCCAGGCGGAACTGCATTTGGAAGATGCTGCGTTCGCCGATTGATTGCAAATCGCCCGATTGAGGGTTGACGGTTTTTTCCCTCCCGCCTAAGTGCGCCGCCACGCCACCGACCCGGTAACGGGACTGGCCCCTTCGTCTAGCGGTTAGGACGCGGCCCTTTCACGGCTGAAACACGGGTTCGATTCCCGTAGGGGTCACCATCTCTTTGATGACAAATCGACGCTCGCACTAGCGCGCCCGGTTCTGCCTCGCTAAGCGCAAGCACGCAATGAGCGAAAGCCCCTTTCCCTGGTCCGGTTTTGCGCTGGCTCTCGCAACGGCAGTTGGCCTCGTTGCGCTTGGTCTTCCTCCGCTCCCCATACTTCTCATGCTGTTCGTCTGGGCGGGTTCGCTCTGGCTCGTGGGATCGACCCCGCCACCACCAGCGCCTACGAATGGAAACGGGGGTATTTCGCGCGATATGATGGGCGACTTAGTCGAGCATTCCGAGACTCCGGTGATCGTGACGGAGGCTGGCCGCGTGATCATCGCCAATCTCGCCTCGCGGCGTCTTCTTGGTTCGCACATTCTCGGCCAGGACGTGCGTATGGCGCTCCGCCAGCCCGAAGCAGTCAGCCTGCTCGAAAGCGACGAAGATGGAGCGGCAGTGGTCCGGGGACTTGCACGGCGTAAGGACATCTGGCGGATCAACCGCAAGAATCTGGATGGCGGGCTTTCCATTGTCGAATTCGTGAACAAGACGGCCGAGGCGGACATCAGCCGCGCGCACACCGATTTCGTGGCCAATGCCAGCCACGAGTTGCGCACACCCCTCGCCTCGATCCTCGGCTATGTCGAAACACTGCGCGAGGACGTCGACAATTTCGATCCGAAAATCGGCGACAAGTTCCTGGCCACGATACAGCGCGAAGGGCGCCGCCTACAGGATTTGGTCAGCGACCTCATGTCGCTCTCGCGGATCGAGGCGGAAAAGCACGATTTGCCCAGCGATGCGCTCGATTTCGGCAGGTTGGTCGAACGCGCCGCCCGAGACGCTGCGGGCGACCGCGTTGAAAGACTGGATATCGAAGCGCATGGGCAATTCACCGTCTGCGGCGATGAACAGCAGCTGGAGCAGCTGGTGCGCAACCTCGTGGACAACGGTCTCAAATATGGAGACGAGGACAAGATGGTCACCGTCCGCCTCCAGCCGCAGGGCGACAAGCGTGTGGTGCTATCGGTCCAGGACCGCGGCGACGGGATCGCCCCCGAACACCTTCCACACCTGACCCGCCGGTTCTATCGAACTGATCCTGGCCGGAGCCGCGCTTCGGGAGGTACGGGTCTCGGACTCGCCATCGTGAAGCACATCGTCGAGCGCCACCGTGGCAAACTGGCGATCGAAAGCGCGCTCGGCGAAGGCACGCGCGTCAAGGTCACGCTTCCGCTGGACTGTTGAACCTTCTGGGTCGACAATATGCATGTTTCGGTTTGGCCCTGGCTACCGGGCGCGACGCTACACGAACTATGTCACAAAGACGTAATAGAGTGGTCATAGAGGCGACGCCGGATCGTAACCTTGTAAGAGATTCGCAACATGAGTACCGCATACCGGCTCTCCGTCCTCACGACGGCACTGAGTTGCACCGTGGCCACCCCGGTGCTTGCGCAAGATACGACTGTCCCCGCCGAAGACGAACTGGCGGCGATGCGCTCGCAACTTCAGACTTTGGTTACGCGCATCGATCAGCTCGAAAGCGAGCTCGCGGAAACCAGAGCCGAAAATGCCGAGCGGGACACTGTGATCGTGGCCCAGGCGCAAAGCGCCGAGTCCACTGCCAATTCCACGCGAGCTGACGAACTCGCGAATTCCGACGGCTGGAGCTTCAAGCCTCGCGGTCGGCTGATGTTTGATGCCGGTACGCTGAGCGCCCCCGAAACGATCGGTGCCGACGATGGCTTCGGCAATGAAGTGCGCCGCGCCCGCCTCGGCGCTTCGGGCGACATCCCGGGCGGCTTTGGATACAAGTTCGAGCTCGACTTTGCCGGAAACGAAGTCGAGGCCGCCGACGCCTATCTTTCCTATGGCGACGGGCCGTTGGAAGTGATCGTCGGTCATCACAACAATTTTCAGTCACTCGAAGAACTGACCAGTTCGCTCCATACCAGCTTCATCGAACGCGCGGCTTTCACCGATGCTTTCGGCTTCGAACGGCGTATCGGTATTTCGGCTAGCTACGAAGCAGGTATCGTGCTCGCGCAGGTCGGGGCTTTCACCGATAATTTCGCCGACACAGGTACAAACAATCGCGGTGTTGATGGACGCTTGGTGATCAGTCCGAATACGGAAAATACCCAGCTGCATTTCGGCGGTTCGCTGCATTACAACGATCTCGGCGAGGAGGACGCAGCAGCAGTTCGCTATCGACAGCGCCCACTGGTCCATTTCACCTCGACCCGTTTCGTCGACACGGACACTCTCGCTGCAAACAGCGAATTCGGTGCTGGTCTTGAAGCCGCAATTATTTCCGGCCGGTTGCACGCTGTAGCCGAGGGCTATTGGCAAAATGTCGATCTGCCGCTGGCCGACGACAACCTGACCTTTTTTGGGGGCTACGCCGAAGTCGGCTATTTCCTGACCAAGGGCGACTCGCGCGGCTACAAGGGCGGAAAGTTCGATCGCACCAAGCCAGTTGATCCGGTCGGCAAAGGTGGAATCGGATCGGTCCAACTGAACCTTCGCTATGACCACCTCGATCTCAGCGACGCCGGTATCATCGGCGGAATCCAGAACGGATACCTGGCATCGCTTGTATGGAAGCCGACCGATTATACCCTCATCAGCCTGAACTATGGCAGGATGGATTATGAGAACGCCGTGCTGCCGACCCAAGGAGACGAGACCGATTATGGTGTCGACGCGTTCGGTGTACGCGCGCAGGTCGATTTCTGATCCCAACAACCGTATGGGGCGCCCACAGATTCGTGTCGCCTCACAACGAAAGTCACACTCTTGTCGTCAACATGTAACAATTTCGCGCTTCTGCGCGGCTAGTGGACATCTAAGGGGTACCTACCAATGACCAAGACTTTCAAATTCGTTTTCGCTGCGGCTTCGGCCCTAGCACTTGTGGCTTGCGGCAGTAATGGAGCAGGCGGCGGCGCCTCGCGTGACCAGATCAAGGCCGTTGGCTCTTCGACCGTCTATCCGTTCGCCAAGTCGGTTTCGGAAACCTTCACCCGCTCAAACCCGAATTTCAAATCGCCGATCATCGAATCGACCGGGACCGGTGGCGGCATGAATTTGTTCTGCCAGGGCGTGGGTGCGGAAACACCCGACATCGCCAATGCATCGCGCCGCATGAAGGCGAGCGAATTCGAAACCTGCCAGCAGAACGGCGTGACCGACATCATCGAAATTCAGGTTGGTCTCGACGGTATTGCACTTGCTTCTGCACAGGGTGGCATCCAGATGGATCTAACCCCGAAGATGGTCTACGAGGCATTGGCAGCAGCGCCCTATGGCGGCGAACAGACCAATCAGACGTGGTCCGACGTCGATCCTTCACTCCCAGATGTGGAAATCCTCGTCTACGGTCCCCCGAGCACTTCCGGTACGCGCGACGCACTCAAGGAATTGATCCTCGAGATCGGCTGCGAAACCAATCCTGAAATGGAAGCGCTCAAGGAAAGCAACGAAGATCGTTATGCGCAGGTCTGCACAGAAGTCCGAAGTGACGGGAAATACGTCGATCAGGGCGAGCAGGACAATCTGATTGTCCAGAAGATCGAAGGAAATCCCAATGCCGTGGGGATTTTCGGCTACTCCTACCTTGAGGAAAACGCCGACAAGGTGCAGGGCCTCAACATGAACGGCGTCGCCCCGACCTACGAGAATATCGCCAGCTTCGAATATCCGGGCGCCCGTCCCCTCTACATCTATGTCAAGAAGGCGCACCTGGAAGCCATCCAGGGTCTCAAGGAATTTCTCGCCCAGTGGACCACGATGTGGGGACGTGACGGCCAGCTTGCCAAGATCGGGCTCGTCACCAATCCGGAGGATGTGATGGCCCGTTCGATGTCAGCTGCCACCAACTTCGACACCCTCGACGGTTCAGAACTCAATTAAAGGCTGAATGCACGCACGATGTCGCTGACTCTCCTGCTCCTCCTGGCCCTCGGGCTCGGGCTCGCCGGATGGTTGGCGGCTCGTGCGCGTGCTTGGTCGTTCCGGCGCGCCAGCCCCAACGGGCGGTTGGCGAGTCTCCCAACCTACCACGCCTGGTATGTAGCGCTCTGGATAATCCTGCCCGTACTGATCTTTGTCGGCATTTGGAGCGCGATCGCACCGGGTCTTATCACCCAAGCGGTCCTGACTGCGCCAGCGGCCGACCAACTTCCCGCATTCGGCTTCCAGCGACAGACTATCCTCAACGAAGCGCGCGCTGTCGCTACCGGGGCCGCACAGGGGGTCTTCAACCCCCTTGCACGCGAGTTTGTGGAACCCTATCGGGAAGCAATTGGCCGCTATAACTGGATTGGTGTCATCGTCACACTGGCGATCGCCTTCCTCGGCGGAGTTTATGCTTTCCTCCGCCTCAAGCCCGATTTCGCCGCGCGCAACCGCGTCGAAAAGATCGTCATGGCGATCCTGCTTGGCGCATCCCTTGTTGCCATTCTGACCACATTGGGGATCTTCGTCAGTCTCGTATTCGAGACCATTCGCTTCTTCGGAATGGTAAATCCGATCGATTTCCTCTTCGGTCTTCATTGGGGTCCCGACCCCATGTCCAATGCGGAGAATCCGGATTCGAGCCGCTATGGCGCAATTCCGCTCTTCTGGGGGACGCTGTTCATAGGTGCGATCATTGCGATGATCGTGGCCATTCCGCTTGGACTGATGAGCGCGATCTACCTTACGCAATACGCCAATCCGAAGTTCCGCGCATGGGTGAAGCCTGCGCTTGAGATCCTCGCCGGCGTCCCGACAGTGGTTTACGGCTACTTCGCCGCACTTACTATTGCGCCTGCTATCCGCGATTTTGCGATCTCGCTCGGTGCATCGAGCGCTTCGAGCGAGAGCGCGCTCGCTGCAGGTCTCGTGATGGGCGTGATGATCATTCCCTTCGTCAGCTCGATGGCCGACGACAGCATCGCAGCCGTACCACAGGCAATGCGAGATGGGAGCCTCGCCATGGGAGCCACCACCAACGAGACTATTCGCCGGGTTCTCGTACCCGCTGCACTTCCAGGTATCGTTGCTGGCGTGATGCTGGCGATCAGCCGGGCAATCGGGGAAACGATGATCGTCGTCATGGCAGCTTCGACAGCCGCGAACCTTAGCGCGAACCCACTGGATTCGATGACTACGGTGACCGTGCAGATCGTCGCAATGCTGACCGGCGAAGGCAGTTTCGACCACCCGGCAACGCTGAGCGCATTTGCGCTGGGTTTCGTACTGTTCCTTGTTACTCTCGGCTTGAATTTCATCGCCCTGCGCGTCGTGAAGAGGTTCCGCGAAGCTTATGAGTGAGCAAATCGCCCCCACGCGGACGCCCGTCTTCGAGGCGCGGCTGAAAAAGCGCTACGCAGCTGAGAAACGCTTCAGGACCATGGGCCTTGGGGCGATCGTTTTCTCGATCACCGTGCTCCTCTACCTTCTGGGAACGATGACGCTGAACGGCATCGGGGGCTTCCAGCGCGCCGAAGTGGCCGTGCCAATCGACTTCACACAGGCAGGCATTTCTGCCGATCCCGCTGTAATGGACTCTTCCGGGGCGATGCAGTCGCTCGAAGACCAGGGCTTGCCGCAGGTTGTACAATATTTCGCGGATGAAGCACTCGGTGAAGAGGGGGCTGCCCAGATAGGCGGTCAGGCCTGGCGCGATGTCGCGGCTGCGATTGCAGCCGATCCGGGAATTGTCGAGCGACAAGAGACCTTCTGGCTTCCAGCAAGCGCCAATCTCGCTTCGGGATACGAGGGCGAAGGATCGCAGGAAATGCAGGCGCTGGCGGCCAGCCTTGCCGCCGAGGGGAAGCTGGAGAAGAACTTCGACGTAGGTTTCTTCAGCCGCGCCGATGCAACCAATCCCCAGCAAGTCGGCATCTGGGGGGCGTTGAAAGGCTCGATCCTGACAATGATCGTGACGCTGGCGCTCGCCTTTCCGATCGGGGTGCTCGCGGCGCTTTATCTCGAAGAGTACGCACCCAAGAACAAGTGGACAGATGTGATCGAGCTTTCGATCAACAACCTCGCCGCAGTGCCTTCTATCATCTTCGGTCTACTAGGCCTTGCGGTCTTCCTGACTGTCTTTCCCAATTTCCGCTCCGCACCCCTTATCGGGGGTATGACGCTGGCGCTGATGACCATGCCGGTTATCGTGATCGCCGGTCGCAACGCGATTAAGGCAGTCCCGCCAAGCATTCGTGACGGCGCACTGGCTGTTGGTGCGAGCCCGGTGCAGGTGGTGTTCCACCATGTCTTACCCCTCGCCCTACCCGGCATCCTAACCGGCACGATCATCGGCATGGCCCGCGCGCTCGGTGAAACCGCTCCGCTTTTGATGATCGGCATGCGTGCCTTCGTAGCTTCACCACCCGACGACTTCACTTCGCCCGCAACGGTCCTCCCGATGCAGATTTTCCTCTGGTCGGACGAGATCGACCGAGGTTTCGTGGAGCGAACCAGTGCTGCTATCATTGTCCTATTGCTGTTCCTCCTCGTGATGAACGGCCTCGCAATCTACCTGCGCAACAAATTCGAGAAAAAATGGTGACTGTAGTTCACGAAAACCTTGAGAGCACCGAAGCCAAGATGAGTGCGCGGGACGTCTCCGTTTTCTATGGAGACAAGAAAGCGATCGACAATGTCTCGATCGACATCCCCACAGAATACGTGACGGCCTTCATCGGTCCTTCTGGCTGCGGCAAGTCGACCTTCCTGCGTTCGCTGAACCGGATGAACGACACCATCCCCTCGGCGCGGGTCGAAGGCGAAATCACTCTGGACGGCGAAGACATCTACTCGCCCAAGCTCGACGTCGTGCAGCTTCGTGCCCGCGTCGGCATGGTGTTCCAGAAGCCCAACCCCTTTCCCAAGTCGATCTATGAAAACGTGGCCTATGGCCCGAAAATCCATGGGTTTGCAGAGGGCAAGGACGAACTTGATGCGATAGTCGAGAAGTCGCTCCGCCGTGCAGGCCTGTGGGAAGAGGTAAAGGAGCGCCTTCAGGACAGCGGCACTGCGCTTTCAGGCGGACAGCAGCAGCGCCTGTGTATCGCACGGGCCATTGCAGTCGATCCCGAGGTCATCCTGATGGATGAACCCTGCTCTGCCCTCGATCCGATCGCCACGGCCAAGATCGAGGAATTGATCGACGAACTGAATGGTCGTTATGCCATCGTGATCGTTACCCACTCGATGCAGCAGGCAGCCCGCGTCAGTCAGCGCACTGCGTTTTTCCATCTGGGAAAGATGGTGGAATATGGGCGTACTTCTGACATATTCACCAACCCGATCGAGCAGCGGACCCAGGATTACATTACCGGACGCTATGGCTAAGGCCCTGAGACTATGAACGAACATACCGTAAAAGCCTTCGACGAAGACATTACCCGCCTTCGCGGCTTGATCGCGGAAATGGGCGGACTGGCCGAAGTCGCCATTCAGGAAGCGCTCGATGCGCTGGTCAGAGGCGACGACGAACTCGCCAAGAAAGTCGTCAAGAACGACAAGAAGATCGACAAGCTCGAGAGCGAAGTGGACAAGCTGTCGGTTCGCATCATCGCGCTGCGGGCGCCGATGGCGGACGACCTGCGCGAAGTGATCGCCGCGCTGAAGATCGCCGGCGTCGTCGAACGCATCGGTGACTATTCGAAGAATATCGCCAAGGCGAGCCGCCAGATCGGCGACAATCGCAAGAAATTCGAACCGCTGACCCTGCTCCCGGCAATGGCCGAAGTCGCCAGCGAAATGGTTCATGACGTGCTGACCGCCTACGCTGCCAGAGATGCCGAACTCGCGCGGGAGGTCATCGCAACGGATGAGAAGGTAGACGCCTTCTACAATTCCATTTTCCGTAACCTTGTCAGCCACATGGTCGAGAATCCTTCCACGATTTCGAGTGCTGCGCAATTGCTGTTCGTCGCTCGCAATCTGGAACGCATCGGCGACCATGCCACCAACGTGGCCGAAATGGTTCATTTCGCCGCCACGGGCACTTATCCGCCCGACGAGGACGGTTGACACAATTCTGTAGCTTGAGGGTCATACTGCTGTGTCGAAGAAACTGCAGGAAGGGGCCAAGGTGCAGGCTGGCAAGCTACTTCTCGTAGAGGACGATCCCGCCCTCTCGGAACTTCTCGAATACCGCTTTTCGAACGAGGGCTATGGCGTTCGCACCACCGCGGATGGCGATGAAGCACTGCTCCTCGCTTCCGAAGATGTGCCGGATCTGGTCATCCTGGACTGGATGATCGAAGGTACTAGCGGGATCGAAGTCTGCCGCCGTCTTCGGCGAGACAAGACTACCGCCCATGTTCCTATCATCATGCTCACCGCACGCGAAGCGGAAGACGATCGTATCCGCGGACTCGAAACCGGTGCCGACGATTACCTGACAAAGCCGTTCTCGCCACGAGAACTGCTCGCGCGTGTCGCAGCGGTGATGCGTCGCATCC
This sequence comes from Qipengyuania sp. B-5, assembly GCF_056857815.1. NCBI lineage: Bacteria > Pseudomonadati > Pseudomonadota > Alphaproteobacteria > Sphingomonadales > Erythrobacteraceae > Qipengyuania > Qipengyuania sp. B-5. The sequence continues at coordinate 13,264 of NZ_JBSXNU010000048.1, forward strand.
GTCCGGTACTGGCAGGAGAATCGATCGAGGTCGGTGATCTTACCCTCGACCCGGTGGCGCATAAGGTGACGCGCCGAGGCAAGGTGCTCAAGCTAGGCCCTACCGAATATCGCCTGCTCAAGTTCTTTATGGAAAGCCCGGGCCGCGTCTTCAGTCGCAACCAGTTGCTCGACGGGGTCTGGGGTACCGAAAGCGACATCGAATTGCGTACCGTCGACGTGCACATTCGCCGGTTGCGCAAGGCGCTCGAGATCGACGGCGCCAAGGACCCGGTACGCACCGTGCGCAGCGCAGGCTATTCGCTCGAAGCCGCCTGATCAGCGGCAGACGCTCGTCCAGCTATCGTCCATGTCGAAATGGAAATGGTCGGCATGGGCAGCGTTGTAATCGGGTGAAAGCACGGTGGAAAAGGCTCCGCAGGCACCATCTCGCACTTCGCGCAGAAAACGCTGTTTTTCGCCTTCGCCATCCCAGTCTGCCAAAACGCTAATTCGCGTGCCGTCTTCAAGTTCAAATCCGGCGATATCGAGTGCATTGGCGGTGGCATGCTCACTCCAAGGGCCTGCGCTTCGGCCGTACAATCTGCGGCAGGAATATACGCCCAGATGCTCGATAAGTGTGACCTCGCTGCCGAATATCTCCCATGCCAGCGGATCGAGCGTGTCGCGTCTCCACAGCTCCATGGCAACAGCAATTGGACACGTTGAGGCGGGAACGTCCGGGCCGAGTGGATAATATGTCAGCCTGGTGCGGTCTTCTCGACGGCATCCGCCTTCCCCTGCCGGCTCGAGCACGTCGAAAGGCACATCGCTTCGTTCCAGTACTGCGCGGCAGGCCAATACGTCGTCCCTTAGCGCTACCAGTTTCTGCTGCGTAGCCCAGCCCTTCGGATCATTGAGGTCGAGCGGTGCCCAGGGATTATGTTCGGGGTGCACGGCAAGCCAGCTGCGTCCGGCAATGAACAGCCCTACCAGCACCAGCAGCAGCAATACCCGCCGGTCAAAGACGAATTTTCCGATGCGCCGCGAGATCGTAAGTTTCAAAGCTGCGTCCCATAGAGATCGACCGCGATTGCAACCGCTATCAGGATAAATACGATCCCGATGCCAAGATCGATCCAGCGACGCGTGGCAGCGTGCTCCATCGCTTTGCCAACTCTTGCCTCCGCCGATGTACGGTCAGTCGATAAGTCGACAGTTCATGAAGAGTCCGACTCTATTGGTCTGGTTCCGTTTCAAGACTGACGTAATCGTACCTCATGGCGGGACCGAACCCACGCCTCACTCATTGAGAAGATAAACCCATTCTCAGGAGACCATCATGAAACACGCAGAAGGCAATCCCGACGAACTCAAGAAGAAATTCTGGCAAGCGCTGGCCGACAGCCCGGTTCTTTTTCTGCAGCTAGATGGTGACAGTTCAACAGCCGTGCCGATGAGCCCCCAACTTGACAAGGACGCAAACAGCTCGATCTGGTTCTTTACCCATACCAAGAGCGACTTCTGCAGGCTCGGGCCGGTGACCGCTATCTTCGAAAGCAAGGGCCACGATATCTTCGCCCGCTTCAACGGAAATCTGGTCAGGGAAACCAGCCAGAAACGCTTCGACCAGTTCTGGAACAACTTCGTCGAAGCCTGGTACGATGGCGGCAAAGACGATCCCGACATCTTCTTCATGCGCATGGATTTGGGCGATGCCGAAATCTGGAACAGTGATCTCGGCCTGCTCAACACCGCAAAAATGGCGCTCGGCATAACCGTTCATGAAGAGGCCGAAGAACGCCATGTCGACAAAGTCGATATCTAACCCGGCCCGGCAGCAATGATAAAAATCGAAAGGGCTGCTCCGAATTGGAGCGGCCCTTTCTTGTTACCTCACGCCTTGGGTGGGTGGATGGGGATCATCGTTTCCTCACCTGCAACGTCATCGACCACCTCCACAATGCCACGTCCGAGATGGCTGTTCCTCCGACCGTAGGCGAAATAGACAACCAGCCCGATCGCCGTCCACACCGGCAGCACCAGCATGGCAGCGCTCGGCAGGTTGAGGAAGAGGTAGGCACATCCGCCAATGGTGGCGGGTCCGACAAACCAGAGCATGGGTGTACGGAAATCGCGCTTCCTGTCGGGCGCAGTACGGCGCAACACCATCACTGCAACAGCCACCATCAGAAAGGCATACAGCGTGCCTGCATTGGCAATATCCGCCAACTGGCCGACCGGGAAGAAAGCCGCGCCCACGGCTACGATTAAGCCTGTCAGAATAGTTACGACGTAAGGAGTCTTCCAACGCGGATGCACCTTGGAAAGACCTTCGGGCAACAGCCCGTCACGGCTCATCACGAAGAAGATACGGGTCTGCGCGAACAGCAGGACGAGAATTACCGAGGGCAGAGCAAGGAAAGCGGCAATACCCAGCATATTGCCGATGCCCGAAAAACCGATCTGGCGAAGGACATGGGCCAAGGCTTCGTTCGAACAGACCAGCGCATCGGAATAGGCCGGAAGCGCACACTGACGGGCCAGTTCTTCCGACCCTGCCGGGAAGGGAATTCCCCCCGGTCCCATGATCGGTTGCCCGCCGATAGTGCCGATCGCACCTGCCGCGACGAGGATGTAGAAGACGGTGCAGAAAACGAGCGAACCGACAAGTCCTATCGGCACATTGCGCTGCGGATTCTTGGTTTCTTCCGCGGCCGTGGAAACCGCATCGAAACCGACATAGGCGAAGAAGATCGTCGCCGCCGCGCCGACGGCTCCCACGCCCGTTCCGAAACCGCCAAAAATGCCGGCGGGCAGGAACGGGTTGAACCTGTCGGGATCGAAATAAGCGCTGGTCAAGGTCAGTCCGATAAAGGTTGTGAGCGCCGCCACCTTTATCGCCACCAGGATCGCGTTGACCTTGGCGCTTTCACTGGTGCCGATCATCAGTAGCCAGGTCACGAGTAGAGCGATGACGAGCGCAGGGAGGTTTATCAATCCTCCAGGCTCGCCGCCCAGTGCAAGAGGACCAGCGGACAACCATTGTGGCAATTCAATGCCGAGAAATTCGTTCAGGATCGTCCCGCTGAAATAGCCCGACCAGCCTACGGACACTGCCGATGCGGCAATGGCATATTCGAGGATGAGCGCCCAACCAACTGTCCAGGCGAGCAATTCACCCATTGTGGCATAGCTATAGGTATAGGCCGAGCCTGCCACGGGTATCATCGAGGCGATTTCGGCGTAGCACAATGCGGCAACGATGCAGACCGCCCCCGCTATGACAAACGCCAGCATCAATCCGGGACCCGCTTTCTGGGCCCCGGCAGAAGTGAGCACGAATATCCCCGTGCCGATGATGCAACCTATGCCGAACAACATGAGCTGCAGAGCGCCTAACGAACGGTGCAGCGACTTCTTTTGCGCCGCCGCCAGAATGGCGTCGAGCGGCTTCACTCTGTCGAGGATCATTTCTGGCCGATGGGCTCCACCGGCCCGCAGCGGGCCCTCCCCGCTCTGCCAACCGGAGTGCGCTCATTACGCGCGATTCTCCGGTTGGAAAAGAGAGATTCGTCAGGCGCCGAGGATGCTCGGGAAAAGTCCGGTCACGAGGATGATTGTAACCGCAATCGGGCACAGCCATGCAATGAGAAAGCGCCACAGGCCGAACGCCAGCGGCGAAAGACCGGTAGTCGTCCGCAACAGGTTGGCATCGGCCTTCCAGCCGATGAAGATCGAGGTCAGCAAGGCGCCCAGCGGCAGCATGACCTTCCCGGTGAAGCCATCTATCGTATCAAGGATATCGGTGTTTTCGAACAGCGGCCAGAAACCGAGCGGGCGTACGTCCGACAGCACATTGTACCCAAGCAGACAAAACACCCCGATCAGCAGGGCACCGACGCCGAACACCAAGGCGGATTTCGTCCGACTCCAGCCCAGTTCTCCGATACCCCATGCAGTAGGCACCTCGAGTAGCGAAATCGAGCTGGTGATCGCCGCGACAAGGATCAGAACAAAGAAAAGGAAGCCGAACAGGGCGCCGCCCGGCATGGTCTGGAAAGCAAAGGGGAGAGTCTGGAATACCAAGGTTGGACCCGCCGCCGGGTCGAGACCCACCGCGAAAACGATCGGGAAGATCATCAGGCCCGCAAGCAGCGCCACGCTGGTATCGGCGACTGCGATTATCGCAGCCGTGCCGCCGAGATTGCTCTTTTCCTTGATGTAAGAACCATAGGTGATGAGGCCGGCCACGCCAAGCGAAAGCGAGAAAAGCGCCTGACCCAGCGCAGAGTTCATCACCTCGGGGGTCAGCTTCGACCAGTCTGGCGTGAACAGGAAGGCGAATGCTTCGGCGATATCGCCTTCGATCGCGCCATAGACCACGAGGCCCAGCAGCAGCATGAAGAATACAGGCATGAGATAGGTTGCCGCCTTTTCGATCCCCGAGCTCACCCCGCGCGCGACGATGTAAAGCGTCATACCCATGAAGACGAGATGCATGGCAAGCAGCAAGCCGGGACTTGCAAACATATCGCCAAGTCTTTGCTGGATCTGGGCTTCGCTTTCACCTGCCAGTGCGCCGCGGAATGGATCGGCCGCCATGATAGCTTGAAGAAAATCCCAGCCCATCAAGCCGGCGTAGTAAAGCACCCAACCGGCAACAACCGAATAGAAAGATACGATCAGGAAGGCGGCAACCGCACCGACTCCACCGAAAATCGACCACTTGTGGGAGGCGTTTGAGGATTGCGCCACCTTGCGAATCGAGCCAACCGCATCGGTCTGCCCGACACGCCCTATGAAGATTTCGGACAGCACCAGCGGCAATCCGAGGAGAAAAACGCAAGCAATATAGAAGATCACAAAGGCCCCGCCTCCGCTTTCGCCGGCAAGCGTCGGGAAGCGCCAGATATTTCCAAGACCAACCGCTGCACCGACGGCAGCAAGAATGAATGCGGAACGTGAGGACCAACCCTCACCCGTGGTTTTGCCGGCGGCGACCATTTACGTGATATCCCTCTCGGTTGTCGGCGCTTGCCGCGCCCTTATGTACGAGAGGCTTAAAGCACGGAAATCCGCCAGTGTCCAAGCCTCGCTTCCAACTGTCGACAGGGCTTGCTAGGGCAGCCCCCATGTCGACGACCTTCCAGCTCGATACGAGCACCAGCCGGGCCAATCCCACTCCGCAACCGATGAAGCGGTTGACCGTGCCGAAAATCCGCGCCCACAAAGCGGACGGCGAAACCAAGGAACCGCTGGTCATGCTCACCGCCTATACGGCGCGACAGGCCCAGTTACTCGATGCACATTGCGATCTTTTGCTGGTGGGCGATTCGCTGGGACAAGTAATCTACGGCCTTCCCTCCACCATTCCCGTTACGATGGAGATGATGTCGAACCATGCAGCCGCTGTGGTACGCGGAAGCTATCGTTCGGTGGTCGTGGTAGACATGCCATTCGGCTCTTACGAAGCTTCGAAAGAACAGGCTTTCGCGAGCGCATCGCGCCTCCTCAAGGAAAGCGGCGCTGCAGCTGTGAAGCTCGAAGGTGGGGAGCAGATGGCCGAAACCGTTGCGTTTCTGAACCATCGCGGCATCCCGGTAATGGGGCATGTCGGTTTGACCCCGCAGGCAGTCAACGTGCTGGGCGGCTATATGGCACGCGGGCGCGACAATGCCGAAGCGGACAAGATCGTCGGCGATGCAAAGGCACTGGACGAGGCCGGGGCCTTCGCCATCGTTCTCGAAGGTGTTCTCGAACCCATAGCCATCGAAGCGACAAAGGCAGTGTCGTGTCCCACGATAGGCATCGGGGCCTCGGCCCAATGTGACGGACAGGTTCTTGTGACTGACGACATGCTGGGCATGTTCGAACGTGTGCCCCGCTTCGTGAAGAAATACGAAAATATCGCTGAGGTCATCGAGAATACCGTCGCACAATATGCACAAGAAGTGCGTGACCGAAGCTTCCCGACGTCCGAACAAACCTACCAGCCCAAGGGCTGAGGAACCCCACCCCAATGAACACGATACGCCAGTACTACACCTTTTCGCTCGCCTTCACGGCAGTCTGCTTTGCCCTGGCTGCCTGGTACGGATGGAGCAGCACGGGATCGATCACAGCCACCCTGGGCATCCTCTGGATCGTGCTGGTACTGTCCATTCTCGAAGTTTCGCTCAGCTTCGATAATGCCGTGGTCAACGCCACGGTGCTGCGTGAGATGGATCCGGTATGGCAGCAACGCTTCCTCACCATCGGAATCCTGATTGCAGTGTTCGGCATGAGGATCGTGTTTCCAATCGCGATTGTTGCGATTGCGGCGGGCGTCGGCCCCGTCGAGGCGATTTCCCTCTCGCTGAACGATCCGCAGGAATACGAGCGGATTGTTTCATCGGCGCACATAGGCATTGCGGGGTTCGGCGGCGCATTCCTCGCTATGGTCGGTCTGACTTTCTTTTTCGACAGCGACAAACAAGTCCACTGGATCGCTGTACTCGAGCGGGCAATTAACAAGTTTTCCAATGTCCCGGCTGTGGAGATCGGGCTTGTCTTGCTGCTGATTTATGGCGTCTCGACAATGCTCGCGCCTGCCGATGCGATCGTTTTCCTGACAGCCGGGATTCTCGGCCTCGTCACCTTTATCGGTGTGCACGCCATTGCAGCGATCATCGAACAGCGTGAAGCACGCAAGAAAGCGGCGGGCGAAATCGTGAAGTCCGGTTTCGGTGGATTTCTCTACCTTGAAGTACTTGATGCGAGTTTCAGTTTCGATGGCGTCATCGGCGCATTCGCGCTCTCGAACAACATGGTGATCATCGCGCTCGGCCTTTCAGTCGGTGCGATGTTCGTTCGCTCGATGACCATTCACCTCGTTCGCACCGGGACGCTTGCCCAGTATCGTTATCTCGAACATGGTGCCTTCTGGGCCATCATTGTACTCGGTATGATCATGCTTCTGTCGGCGCGCTACCACATACCGGAAACCATCACAGGGCTCCTCGGAGCGACCCTGATCGGCCTCAGTTTTCTGTGGTCCGTCCATCATAACCGGAAGCATGGTGATGAACCGATCCAGCTAGATAGCTAGCCATAGGAGCTGCCAAGACCAGCTGAAAAAAGTGGTAGAGCAAGAGTGGCAGAACGATAAAGCCTGCCACTTCCGGTGCGAAGAGCACCGTCGCCAACGGCGCACCGATCGCCGCCGATTTTTGCCCGCCGGCGAAAAGAAAGGCGATGCGGTCGGGTGGCTCCAGTCGTAGGGCCGAGCTTGCCAGCCATGCCCCGACGTGGCCCACGACCAGAAAGATGAGGACCAGGATGCCGGTCCATACCCAGCCGGTGCTATCGATGCGGGTCCAGACGTCCTGCTCGACCGCACCGGAAAACGCCACGTAAACAGCCAGCGCAATCACCATCCGGTCGAGCGTGACGATTCGTGGCTTGTGGAGCGCAATAAAACTCTGGGTGCGGTTTTGCACCAACTGGCCGATGGCAAAGGGCACAATCAGTATTACAATGATCTTGAGAACGGCATCGGACCCGACCACTCCTTCGCCTGCCCCACCCAGCGCCAGAAACAAAGGCACGCTCAGAAATACCCCGATGAGACTGAGCAAGGCAGCAGAGATGATCGACAGGGCCACATTGCCGCGCGCAAGCGAGCTATAGGAAGTCGACGACTGGATCGTAGTCGGCAGTACGCCGAGATAGAGGAAACCGGCCGCAACGATAGGAGGGACGTCAGCCGGTGCCAGACGCGAAAGCTCTAACCCGACAAGCGCCATAGCCCCGAATACCCAAAATATTAGTGGCAGCAGGAAGCGCAAATTGGCGGCACCGGCGGCAATCTCGCTGCGTCGGATGCGCATACCGTTGAGCAGAAACAGCGCAAAGATGCCGATATTCGCGGCTACTTGAACAACGCCTCGCGCCGCGCCCGTCGCTGGCAAAAGGGCTGCCAAGGCAATAGCCAGCGCAAGCATGCGCAGCATAGGATCGGAGATGATACTGCGTAGTGCCATAATTGAGCTAGCGGCGGCGTTTGCCGAAGTCAGGTCTGCAAATCGTACTGCTTGAGCAGATCGTAGAGTGTGGGGCGACTAATACCGAGCAGCTTGGCGGTCATCGAGATGTTGCCCTGGCTGCGGGCCAGAGCCTGACGGATCATCCTTCGATCGGCAGCCTCGCGCGCTTGCTTCAGATTCAGAGCCATTTCGCCATCCTCCGCGCGTTCCCCAAGATCAAGGTCTTCCGCACTTACCAGCTTGCCATCGGCCATGATCACCGCGCGCTTCACACGGTTTTCAAGCTCGCGCACATTGCCCGGCCAATTCCAGGAGTCGATCGCTGCGAGCGCATCCGGGGCAAAACCTTTAACCTGCGGATTCATCTCGGCGGCAAAGCGGGCGAGAAAATGCTTGGCCAGCAAAACCGCGTCACCTGGACGCTCGGACAGGGTAGGAATTTTCACTACCACCTCGGCCAAGCGATAGAACAGATCCTCGCGAAAGGTTCCTTCGCCGATCATGGCCTCGAGATTTTGATGGGTGGCGCAGACGATGCGGGTATCGACCGAAATTGGTTTGCGACCGCCAATACGCTCGATTACGCGTTCTTGCAGGAAGCGCAGCAACTTCACCTGCAACGGGAGGGGAATGTCTCCCACCTCGTCTAGGAACAACGTACCGCCGCTCGCCATCTCTATCTTGCCTTCAGTCGTTTTGACGGCGCCGGTGAAAGCCCCCTTCTCATGTCCGAACAGTTCGCTCTCGAGAAGGTTCTCCGGGATGGCTGCGCAGTTTATCGCAACGAACGCGCCGCTTCTGCGATCGCTGGCCTGATGCAGTCCCTTTGCCAGGAGTTCCTTGCCCGTCCCGCTCGCTCCCAGCAGCATGACCGAGACGTTGGTCGGGGCCACGCGTTCGATGGTTCGAGCCACTTTGGCCATTTCCGGTGCGGCCGTTATCATTGTGCCAAGTACGGTCTTATCTTCGCCCACCTTCTCGGCCAGGCGACGGTTCTCTCCCTCGATCTGACAGAGCCGGAACGCCCGGTTCACTATTAGCCCAAGTTCCTCGATATCGACCGGTTTCTGATAGAAATCATAGGCTCCACGTTCGATTGCCTGCAGGGCACTCTCGCGAGCGCCATGCCCCGATGCGACGACGACCTTGGTATCCGGCTTCATCGCCATGATCGCATCGAGGACGGCAAAACCCTCGCTCGTCCCGTCAGGATCGGGCGGCAGTCCGAGATCGAGCGTAACCACCGCCGGCTCCTCGCTGCGCAGGGCCGCCAATGCCTGATCGCGATTGCCCGCGATAATCACCTCGTAATCGTCATAGGCCCATTTGAGCTGCGCCTGCAGGCCCTCGTCATCCTCCACGATCAGCAGCTTCGGTGCGTTTTGGGCCATCAGGCGATTTCCTTTCGCTCGGCGGAGCAGGAATTCCCAAGAAGTTCATGCGCCGATTGGAGAGGCAGGTTGAGGGTGAAACGAGTGCCGAGATCCACCCGGGATTCCACCTCTACACGGCCGCCCATCGAACGGATCATCTCGCGCGCTTCGTATGCACCGATACCGAAACCGTCCTCCCTTGAGGAAACAAAAGGCTTGAACAAGCCCGTACGGAGGAACGTCGGGGTCATGCCTCGTCCGCTATCGATAATCTGGACCACTCCGGAAATTCCATCACTATAGGATTCAATCATTACTGCACTGCCGTCGACGCTGGCATCGATGGCATTCTGCACGATATGCGAGAGCGCCTGCTCGAAAGCTTCCGGCTGGCCATTGACCTGCATCGGCTCGCTTCGAACGAGCAGAACCTGATGGTTTTTCGCGAATCTTTTGCAGGTTGCACGGATGATCGCAGACATATCGAATGCGCCCATTTCTTCCTGCCCTCCTTTGGCATAGCGGCCAAGACGTGAAAGCATCGTGTTTAGCTTATCTGCGCTATTGCGCAGGGTGATCAGCATGTCCTTGCGGAACTCAGGATTGTCAGCGTGCTTTTCGGCGTTGCGCAGCAAGAGCGACATCTGACTGGAGAGATTCTTGATATCGTGCATTACGAAGGCCATGCGGCGGTTGAATTCATCGAACCGCGCGGCTTCGGAAAGCGCTTCCTGGCTGGCCTGCTCCGCCAGATAACTGGCCAGTTGCCGGCCAACAATCGCAAGAAGATCGAAGTCCTCCCAATCGAGTTTTCGTTCGATTGCAGGCCGTGCGAGAATGATGATCCCGATCAGTCGATCGAAATGCAGAAGCGGAACCGCCGCCCACACCCGCAAATCTTCCAACAGCCATGCAGGCACATGCTCCAGTTCACCTTGATGTTCTATCCCCGAACGAGCTTCGTCTAAATCGAGGATCAGTCCTTCCTTCTCGAAAATGGTTGCCAATGCGGGAGGGATCGGATGAGCAGGTACTTCCAGCTGCGGCCAACGCCAGTTCGCACCTTGCTCGACCTGTCCTTCCTCGTTCACAAGCAGAAGCAGACCGGCAGGACTGTCCGTGATGTCTGCCAGTGACCTGATTGCACGCTCCGGCAAGCTGGCTTCTTCGGAGCTTCCGAGGCCGATGGTATGTGTGAAACGGATCCATTCGTTGCGATAATCGAAGCGGTGCTTGAACAGATGCTTCACCGCCGTGACCCGTAACCAGCCGCGCAAGCTGTGCGAAGGTAGCCAGATAAGTGCCAATGCACCCGCTGCAATGACGAGACCGACCTGGGTCATTCGCGCAACGCTGCCGGATAGCACATCCAGCCAGCTGGCAAGGCCAACCATCGCAAGCAGATAAACACCGATCACCAACAGCGACAGGAAATGAAAGGTCACGGCCCGCGACGGCCTGAAAGTCAATCCGGCTACACTCTTGTTGAAGCCTGTTGCAAAGGGAACGGCGATGATCGTCACTGCCAGTCCCCGAAGAGCCACCAGCTCGATCGGAAATGATCCGACAAGATATGCGATGGTGTAGAAATTCAGCGTAAAAGCCCAGAATCCCGCCATAGCTGCTGCGTTCCAGCGCAAGATCCTGCGTGATTCCGGGGCGGCGCCTACATAAAGATTGTGCAGCAATACCAGGGCCCCGACTGCCACGAGAACGCGAAAAAGCGCAGAAGTTTGCGTGGCAAGTAACTGAACATCGGCAGCAAACGGATGCCGATGTTCGATGCCGAGAAGCGCAAATTGCAGTATCTCCACGAATGCCAGAGCCGCCACGACCGGCCTGACGAGCCGAAGGCTTTCATCGCGGCCATCGTTGGCAAAGATACGGAAGAGAAAGAAAATCCACGCGAGATTAGCGAATATTTCGGTAAGCCCGACAATGGGATGGTCGAACGCGAGACTTGCAGCCGCAATGCACCAGTTTGCAGTGAATACCAGTGCAACGGCGCCCGCCCAGCGGTCCGATCGATCAGCCGCGCCCTTCCGAGCGATCCAGAACGCAGCGATCCCGCTGACAATCGCACCGATCGAATAGCATATGTACGAAAGGGATGCGGCCCAATCCATCAGACCGGTCCTGCCCCTTCTTTCGCCAGGCTCACCATTTTCGTTCCTCACCTGCGCAACCGAACATGCTGTTCTCTGCCTAGCGGGAGATTGGTGAAATGTCGGTAAATTTTACAACATACGAATCAAAAGGACGAAGCGCGTCCGGAGACGAGCCTCGCCCTTATGTACTATCGGGTGCGGAAATCTCAGTTTTCGACCGCGTCCTGCACTGCCTCGCCAGCATTTTGTGCAGCGTCGCCAACCTGCCCAGCCGCTTCACCTACCTCGGTCGCCGCCTCTGCGACTGCATTGTCCTTGGCAACCTCGGCCCCACTCATCTGCGAGAAGATGAAGATGGCACCAACGGCCAGTACCAGAACGATGAGCGCGATTACCCAGCCAGATCCACCGCCCCTTCGGCTTTCACCGTCGGTTACCACCGTATGGGTTGTATGCGTGTCACCCGAGGGAGTGCGCGTTTCCGTAATGCGTTCTTCGGTCATTTCAATAGTCCTTCCTGAAACCTATTGTGACGAAAACGCGGCGACTTGCAGTGCGGTTCCGCAGGAAGGGGGTTAACCGCGCAATCTAGGGTTCGCCGAACTCGAACGGCGTCGTCCCCCTGCGCATACGGTCGAAACGCAGCTTTCGCCCACGGGGCGGCAAAGATCGTTGAGAGCAATTCTCGCGGTGGCAACGTGCACAGCCGGGGCCGATGGGTTGGGCATCGGCAGGCCGTAGAGATATTCCGCGCGCCTGGGCCAACTCGCTGGCAAGCACAGCTTCGATCCCGACCGCTATGACAAATCGCGCCGAGCCTGCAGCCCCGCTACCTTCGACGCTCCTCATCATGGTCAGCCATCCTCCCTGTCCCTCGCTCGTCTCTTCAAGCGAGACAAATTGCACCACCAGTTCTCCACCACGCTCGAAGGCGCGGTGCGCATCCCAGAGAGGGCAGGAAACATCTTCTCCGGCAAAACGGGCGGTGCTCGCGCCCATAAAGCTCTTGGAGAACTGCCCTGCTCGATCAAGCCGAACCATAAAAAAGGGCAAACCGCGCTGGCCCACGCGCTGAAGCGTAGTGAGGCGATGGGCAAGCTGCTCGAAACTCACCGAAAAACGACGCTCGAGTACGGGAAGATCGTAACCTGTCGCTTCGCAGGCTCTCAGGAAGCGGCCGTAGGGCATGAGCAGGGCGGCTGCGAAATAGCCTTCGAGATGGCGTTTGAAGAGTGCCCGGGCGGCCTCGTCCTTGAATTGAGCCCCTTGTGCCACGGCCATAATCTCGTCGCGTTTTTCGAGTTGCGCGACCTGAAGGGCGAGCTGGAAATTGCGCGAGGCTGGTCCAAGCATTTCCGAAAGCTGGATCTGGCGGGCATGCAGATCGAGCCGGCTGAGGCTGTCGGGCAAAACCTCCTGCGGCAATATTCGCACCGAAAGCTGGTGGCGCTCGCGCAGACGTTCCGTCAGCGCAAGTCCGATGTCCCCGCGTGAGAGACGCATTTCGTCCGCGAGTTCTTCGGCGGCGTGATCGAGGTCGGCGAAATGGTTGCGCCAGCGTTCGATCTCCCGCCGCGAGGCTGCGAGGGGATCGTCTCCGGTATCGCCGCCGGGTCCGGCATTGTCATAGAGCCGTACAAAGGCTGCGGCCGCATGAGGGGCCGTTGCGAGCAGCTCGTCGAGTTCCTCGCGATCGATGGCGAGATCCGCGAACCGCGCATCGGCGAAGCGGCGGACGAGACCATCCAGCCCGCCAATGCTCTCATCTTCGCGGATGCTTCGCGGATCGAAGTCGAACTGCTCAACCAGAGCCATGATAACCCGCGCGCTGACGGGCCGCTGGTTACGCTCTATGAGATTCAGATAGCTGGGTGAAATCGACAATCGACCGGCCATCGCCGCCTGCGTCAGCTTTTCACGCTTTCGAAGACGGCGAATAGCCGGCCCGGCACGCACATTGTCGTCAGCCATGTTTGTAACTTTCTTTACATATTCACATCGATATTAGGGTATATTCACCGATATAGACAAGATATTTTGTAAATTACTCTGCCAAAATGATCGTCTCATGCGCATTGTCGCTGCAACGCCTCATCGGGCGATGACGTATCAGGAGACGACGCCATGACCTATCAGAGCAACATCGCGGAAATGAACGAAGCGATCGGACGGAAGGGAGAAAGCTGGGCCGCGATTGATGCCGCCAGCGCTGCCCGCATGGCTGTCCAGAACCGCTTCCCCACCGGTCTCGATATCGCCCGCTACACCGCGAAGATCATGCGCGAGGACATGGAAGCCTATGATCGCGATCCGGCAAACTACACGCAGTCGCTGGGCTGCTGGCACGGTTTCATCGCGCAGCAGAAGATGATTTCGATCAAGAAGCATTTCGGCAGCACCAAGCGCCGGTACCTCTATCTTTCGGGCTGGATGGTTGCCGCGCTGCGCAGCGATTTCGGTCCACTGCCCGACCAGTCGATGCATGAGAAGACGTCGGTTCCGGGGCTGATCGAAGAAATCTACACTTTCCTCAAGCAGGCGGACGCCCGCGAACTCGGCATGATGTTCCGTGAACTCGACGAGGCGAAGGCCGGGGGCGACGCGGTGAATACGCACCGCCTGCTCAAAGAAATCGACGAGCACCAGACGCATGTCGTGCCGATCATTGCCGATATCGACGCCGGATTCGGCAATGCCGAGGCGACCTACCTGCTCGCCAAGAAGATGATCGAGGCGGGCGCCTGCGCGCTGCAGATCGAGAACCAGGTCTCGGACGAGAAGCAGTGCGGCCACCAGGACGGCAAGGTCACAGTGCCGCATGAGGACTTCCTCCAGAAGATCCGCGCTATCCGCTATGCGTTCCTCGAACTTGGCGTTCCGGACGGCATCATTGTTGCGCGCACCGATAGCCTCGGAGCCGGCCTTACCAAGCAGATCGCTTTCTCCAAGGAACCCGGGGACCTGGGCGACCAGTATAACAGCTTCCTCGACTGCGATGAGGTCGATGCTGAGGACATCAAGAACGGACAGGTCTTCATCAGCCGTGATGGCAAGCTGCTTGCCCCCAAGCGCCTGCCTTCGAACCTCTACCAGTTTCGTGCGGGAACGGGCGAGGACCGCTGCGTGCTCGACTGCATCACGGCGCTCCAGAACGGTGCAGACCTACTGTGGATCGAAACCGAAAAGCCGCATATCGGCCAGATCGGCGGAATGGTAAACCGTATCCGCGAGGTGATCCCGAATGCCAAGCTGGTCTACAACAACTCACCCAGCTTCAACTGGACGCTGAATTTCCGCCAGCAGGTCTACGACGCATGGGAAGAAGCAGGCAAAGACGTCTCGGCCTATGATCGCGCCAAGTTGATGAGCGTGGATTACGACAGGACCGATCTCGCCGCCGAAGCCGATGAGCGTATCCGGACTTTCCAGAAGGATGCGGCACGCGAGGCGGGCATCTTCCACCACCTCATCACACTGCCGACATATCACACGGCAGCGCTGAGCACCGACAACCTCGCCCGTGAATATTTCGGCGAGCAGGCGATGCTTGGTTACGTCAAGAATGTGCAGCGCGAGGAGATCCGCCAGGGTATCGCCTGTGTGAAGCACCAGAACATGGCCGGATCGGACATCGGCGATGACCACAAGGAATACTTTGCCGGAGAAGCGGCTCTCAAGGCCGGCGGTAAGGACAATACCATGAACCAGTTCGCTGCGGCGTAAGGAGAGGAAGGATGACTACGATGACCGAAGACACTCCGAAGACCGAGCCAGGCCGCGCCCGCGCCCTGTTCTCGACCGCCGATTTCCGCCTGCTGCGCACCGCTCTCACCAGCTACGCCCGCCAGACGGAAGACCGCGAAGAACTGGCCAGGATCAACGCTCTGCATCACCGTCTCGGCACATACGTCCCTTCGGACGGCTGACCGTGGTCAAGTAACGAAGCGGTAGCGCGAGAACACGCCTACCCTCAAATCAGTTCTCCTGGGGAGGAGAAGCGGCTGCCGGAGTGCCCCAACGCTCCGGCAGCCGTCAATTTATCCGCCGTTGGCGGGCATCAGGTCGAGTGCCGCAGCAGCGAGTGCTTCGGCGCCAGTCCGCACAACCGCTTCCGCATCTGGCGCCCAGAACGGCGAATGCAGAGAAGGCAGCGGCTTGCCCTCCTCTTCCAGCGCGATGAGCATTTCGGCTGGGGTCCCGCTGATCCAGAAGATCATCGACTTCACGTCATCCGGCGCAGCGCGGCGAAACTGGCTGAAATCCTCGCCCCCCATGACCGCGGGCCACTGCATCACCCGGTCTTCGCCGAACCGCTGGCGAAAACCGGCTGCAAGCTCTTCGCTGAAATCGGGATCGTTGAAGGTCGAGGGTGTATAGGGCTCTTCCACCGTCACTACGGGATAGAGGTCCTCCGGCAGCCCGGCAGTAATGGCCTCGCCCCGGGCTACGCGCCGAATGCCGTCGAGCAGCAACTGTCGGCTTTCATCCGAATAGCTGCGCACGGTCAGTTGCAACTTCGCTTCGTCGGAAATGATGTTGTGCTTCGCGCCCGAATGGAAGCTGCCGACAGTTATAACGGCGGGATCGAGCGGCGAGGAATTGCGGCTGACGATCGTCTGCAATTTCATGACGATCGCGCTGGCAAGGACAATCGGGTCCTTGGTCGTGTGCGGATAGGCTCCATGTCCGCCAACGCCCTTCACCGTGATATCGACGCTATCGACATTCGCCAGCGCATACCCGGGTGTAAAACCGATAGTGCCCGCCGGGACGGGCGCGGCCGCATCGTGGAAAGCGATCACATATTCGGGCTTGGGGAACCGCTCGTACAATCCGTCTTCCAGCATGGCGAGCGCACCCAGCCCCAGCTCCTCGGCGGGCTGGAGGATCATGACCAGGGTCCCTTGCCATTCATCCTTCCTCTCGGCCAGCAACTGGGCAGCCCCGATGAATCCGGCCATGTGCGTATCATGACCGCATGCATGCATGACACCCGTCGTCACACCGCTGGCGGGCGTGGCCGTTTCCTTGCTGGCAAAGGGCAATCCGGTCTGTTCGACAACGGGCAATCCGTCCATGTCGGCTCGCAGCATCACGGTAGGCCCATCGCCATTGCGCATGACCGAAACCACGCCTGTCTGTCCCACGCCTTCGGTCACCTCGAAACCGAGCGCGCGCATCCGCTTGGCCAGCTTGGCGGCAGTTTCGTGTTCTTCGAAGCTGAGTTCGGGATGTGCGTGGAGATCCCGGTAAAGCTCCATCAGGCCGGGCATATCTTCGTCCAGCGAAGTGCGCAGGTCCTGCGCGTTGGCCGGTAAAGCGAAAGCGAGCGCTGTCACGCAAGCGGCAGTGATGGCTGTAGGACGAATGTAGGACATGGTCTGGTTACCCCTCCAGAATGGAAAACATACAACACGGACCCGAAGGGGAAAAATCCCTGCCTTCGGTCCACCCCGCGTTCTGTGCCGCAAGACTGGCAGAGGCACGCGCGATAGGAAAGGCCCTTAGAGCTGGTAGGTCAGGACCAGTCCCACGGAAAGCGCAGCAACCATGATCACCACCAAGGGGATTCCGGTGCGGATATAATCGCCAAATTCATAGCTACCCTCGGCCATTATGAGCATATTCGTCTGATATGCGATCGGCGTCGCATAGCAGAGATTGCAGCCGAACAGCACGGCCAGCACCAATGGCTCTGGCGGCAAGCCGAGTTGCGCAGCGATGCTGAAGGCAATCGGCGTACCGACGGTGGCCGCAGTCGCGTTCGACGCGAAGTTGGTGAGAAGAGTGACGAACAGCATGATCGCAGCGAGTACGCCTGCAGGTGGCAGATGCTGCAGGCCGGATGAAATCAGCAGTCCCAGCCAGTCTGCCGCCCCGCTTTCGAGAACGATCCGTCCGATCGCAATACTGGCGGCGACCAGTACGATCACCTTGCCGGACAAGGCACGGCCGACCCGGTCGAACTTCACGCAGCCGGTCACGAACATCAAGATCGCACCCGCCAGCGCTGAAATGGCGATCGGGACCTTGAGCAAAAAGAACCCCTCGCTCCCGAAAAAGGGTAGCCCGACCGAAGCCAAGGCAACCGATCCGATCATGATGGCCGCGGCCAGCACCGCCTTCGATCGGCGCGGCAATTCGCGCATGCCTTCGAGCTTGAGGAGGCTGTCACCTTGGGCGAAATTTTGCAGGTCGTCAGGTAGGCCCATGACGAGCAAGACGTCGCCCTCGACGATACGCATGTCCCCGCCGACAGAGAACTTATCCTTTTCCCCTACCAGCCGCTTGGGCCTGTGAAGGCCAATCACCGCTACCCCATAGAGGTCCGCAATCCCGGAGGTAGGCAGCGTCCGGCCGATGAGGCGAGAGTCGGCCGTGACGGTCATTTCGACGACGGCAATATCGATGCTCTTTTCCTGGGAACTCCGACGGATACGCTCCATCACCCAAGAAGGCGCAGCGTCCCCGCGCAGAACTCTTGCCGCTTCCTCGATCACCTCGTGAGTGCCGGTCATGGTGAGGCGTTGATTCGCCCGCATTAACCCGGGTGGCACTTCCTCGAACTCGATTCCTTCCGGGAGGCGCTTGACCACTTCGGCCAATTCGCGCCCGTTGAGCATCGAATTCTCGGTCACTCTCAACCGGGTCACAAAGCGGCGTAATTCATGCTGGTCGAACACCCGGTTATCGCCAAGCAGGCGCGGCATAACCAGCCAGAGGTACGGCAGAGCAAACACGGCCGCAAAGAGGACGATCGGCGTGTAATCGAATACGCCCATTTCGCGCATCCCGAGATCCACGGCGATAGATACGACGAGAATGTTCGTGGACGTACCAATCGTCGTGGCCATTCCTCCAATCAGTACCGCAGCGTTGATGGGGATCAGCGTCTTCGACGCCGGCATGCCTCCGCGGTGCGCCAGCGCGACGAAGATGGGCAGGAGAAGCACGAGGACGGGCGTGTCGTTGACCGCCATCGACAGGACCATCGCAACTACCAGCGAAATCAACAGGCCGAGTTGCCCGTTGATCTTGAAGACCCGTTCAAGGAGGCGTGCAGCAGGTTCCAGCGCACCGGTAACAACCAAACCGCGCCCCATGATCATGAGGGCGCAGATGGTGATGAGTGCGTAATGTCCGAAGCCTGAGAACGCAAGCGAGAGGCCGTCGGTAGGTGCCGTGCCTTCGAGCGGGAAAAAATAGAGCCCCACCGCAATCACGGCGATGGTCATCAGCGAGATGATCTCCACCGACATTCGCCCACGCGCAAAGGCGATGAACATGGCGATTGTCACCGCCATGGCTGCAATCGCGTGGTAGGACGGCATCCCGATCATCCGGTCGGATCAATCCCACCGCTATCGCCGAATATCAAGCGATTTCGCGATGATATCGGGGCTGCACCCGCGGATCTTAGAGCCGAATACCGATTGTCCTGGATGGTACCCCTGGCCGGACTCGAACCGGCACTTCGTAAGAAACTCGATTTTGAGTCGAGCGCGTCTACCAATTCCGCCACAGGGGCACTGTGCTGGAGCGCGACGCGTTAGCCGCGCGTCTTTGCCGCATCAAGCTTTCAATGAAAATCGCCCGCAATCGCCACCCTACTTGAGCGCATTCGCGAGCATCTTGTGCAGTTTGGAATGCAACTGATCGTTCGCTGCGAGGATCTGCTTCGAGTGAATCTGCTCCGAACGGCCGCGGAAGTCGGAAACGAAGCCGCCCGCTTCGCGCACGATCAGGCATCCGGCCGCTGTGTCCCAGTCATTGAGGCCGCTCTCCCAGAAGCCGTCGAAACGTCCGGCGGCGAGCCAGGCGAGATCGAGCGAAGCGGCGCCGAACCGGCGGATGCCCGCCACATTGGGCCCGATGGCGTTGAATATCTTCGACCATTCGGAAAAATCGCCATGACCGGAGAAGGGAATGCCGGTGGCGACCAGCGCTTCCGACGGATTGCGGCGAGATGAAACGCGCAGGCGGCCGTCATGCAGCCACGCGCCGCGCGTCTTCTCGGCCCAGAAAGTCTCGTCGGTAACCGGGTTATAGACCACCGCGGCAGTGACATCGCCCCAATCGTCGCTGCCCAGCTTGCGCTCCTGCACCGCGATGCTGATCGCGAAATGCGGGATGCCGTGCAGGAAATTGCTGGTTCCGTCGAGCGGGTCGACGATCCAGCGCGGCATGCCGTCCTTCCCCTCGATCGTTCCGGCTTCTTCCATCTCGAAACCCCAATCGGGGCGCGCGGCCAGAAGTTCGTGGTAGATTGCGCGCTCGGCCCGCATGTCGGCCTTGGACACGAAGTCGGAAGGGCCCTTGCGGCTTACCTGCAGGTGCTCGATCTCGCCGAAGTCGCGGCGCAGGCGGCCACCCGCCTTGCGCGCGGCCTTCTCCATCACGCGGATCAGTCCGGAAATTGCGGCCATTATACTCTCTTATTCGGTCAGGACGCGGATCGAACGCGCCTGCAGGTGGATGTCGCCCCACTCGCAGGCCATGTCGAACTTCGTGCCCTCGATGTTGAATGTTTCGATAGCGAAGCGGCGCTGCATCCCGTCGCCGGCGGTTTCGCGCCGGTCGAGCTGCAGCTTGCTGATCCCGGCGAACTTGAGCAGGCCGGGATGCCAGCAGCACTCTTCGCCCGCGCCGGGCTCTTCATAGTCCGGATGTGCAGGCTCAAGGCAGAAATCCATCTCCAGCGTCAGCTCGTCATCGTTGATGATGACCGCGCGCAGCGTGCTTTTGGCGATGTCGACATTATCGAAACGACTGGCGATGGATTTGCCCATGTCTGCGCCCCTCAGCTCGCCTTGCCGACGTAGCTCTGTTCGTAGACGTCGACGATGATGCGCGTTCCGCTTCCGATATGCGGAGGAACCATGATGCGCACGCCGTTGTCCAGCACGGCAGGCTTGTAGCTGGAGGAGGCGGTCTGCCCCTTCACCACGGCATCTGCTTCGACGATTTCGGCTTCGATCTGCGCCGGAAGCTCGACCGAGATCGGCTTCTCTTCCCACAGTTCCAGCTTCACCTGCATTCCGTCCTGCAGGAACGGACGGGCATCGCCCAGAAGATCGCTCGGCAGAGTAATCTGCTCATAGGTGTTCTGGTCCATGAAGACGAGCATATCGCCATCTTCATAAAGGAACTGGTATTCTTCGGTATCGAGACGGACCTTCTCGACCGTGTCGGCGCTACGGAAGCGGACGTTGGTCTTGCGGCCGTCCTGCAGGTTCTTCATTTCGACCTGCATATAGGCACCACCCTTGCCCGGCTGGGTGTGCTGGATCTTGGCGACTTTCCAGATGCCGCCTTCATATTCGATGATGTTGCCCGGACGGATGTCCACGCCGCTGATTTTCATGGGAGTCTGCCTCGATGTGAAAGAGCGCCGTCCGGCATCGAACGGTCGTGCGTGAGCGCCCTTACAGGCTGGCAGGGCGCACGGCAAGGCGGTGGAAATTTTGCGGCAATATCCCTATAAGAGGGTCTTGGAGGGTATGACGTGAAATCGTTTGCAATCGCCGTGTTGGCGTCCGCTGCGACGCTTACCGCATCTCCCGTACTGGCGCAGGGTCGCCTCGGCCTGTTACCGCAGGGCGAATACGTCTGCGCGCTGCCGGGCAGTGCAGACGGCCCAGCCTGGCGAGAGGTCGAGGGGCGTAATTTCGCTATTACCGGCGCGTCGAGCTACACCGCCGGCAATGGATCGGGGACCTACCTGATGGAAGGCAAGCGCATCACTTTCACCCGCGGCCCCATGAAAGGCATGCGCATGATGCGCGTGTCTTCCGGCATGCTTCAGGAAATCGACCGAAGCGGCAAGCTGGGCCGCTTGCGCTGTCACAGGGCTGGTCCGATAAGCGACTAGTTGTCCTGGGAACCCTTCAGAAGTGGATAGGGATTGATCGCGTTCGCTGGTTCCCACCACTCCGCATCTTGTGTCGTTTGAAGAATTGCAAAATGAAGATGCGGAGCGTCCTCCGAGGCATTCCCGCTTGATCCCACTTCGCCAAGGCGCTGTCCCCGCCGCACCTGCTGTCCTTCCTTGAGCCCCCTCGCATATCGGTCGAGATGGGCATAATAATGGATCGTGCGCCCGTCGGACGAGCGGATATACAACGTATTCCCCCCGGCATCGGATTCGAACATCTTTTCGACAATTCCCGGTCCCGCTGCAATCACGCTGGTACCCTTGGGAGCCATGATATCGATCGCCTCGTGCAATCGCTCGCCGCCGCCACGGGAGTCGGTAAACGTATCGGATAGTTCGGAGGAGCTCACATTGAGTACGGGGATGATCAGATCCTTTGCCGCTCCCTCTTCGATCATCCGGGCGAATTCGGTGTTGAGGGGCTTGGCATTGCGGGCTTCGTCGGAGACCGGCGTCTCCGTACCCGGTTCGGCAGGGCCGGCCCGCGTTGGCGAAGGGCTTGGCGCGGATTCGGCAGGCCGCGTATTCTCGCGCTGACTATCGGCCGTGGCGTTTTCGATCAGGCTGCCACCCGCCACGATCCAGATCGCGCTGGTAATCGTAGCCGTGACGACGATGGTAAGTATTCGATCGATGATTTTCATTCGCACTTCCTAGCCTGTCAGCTTTCGAAAATCACTCTGGTAGATTGAGACACCATTCCGGCGAGCCTGGCGGCGTCCCAATTCGTCAACCGCACGCAGCCGCTCGATTGTGCACGGCCGATCGTTTCCGGATCAGGCGTGCCGTGGATGCCGTAGTGTTCCTTCGACAGATCGATCCAGACCACTCCGACCGGGCCGTTGGGGCCGGGCGGAAAAGTATGGACACCACCCTCCGCATCGTCTTTGCCAAGCACCTCGGGATCATATTGGTAAGTTGGATTGTATGCCTCGCCGACAATGTCCCATTCGCCCAATGGCAGGGGAAATTCGCTCGAGCCAGAGCTGACGGTGAAAAGTGCGACGAGTTCGTCGCCCTGGTACGCTTTCAGCGTCTTGCCCGCCTTGCTGACCACGATACGGTCGACTTCGGGCTGCTCGGTGCCCACTCCAAGACTTGCGAGCGTTGTTTGCCAGTCCCGATCTTCTATCGCGCCCTTCTCGATCCGGTCGGCACCGATATTGGGCACGCGGACTTGCTGACCAGCCTTGAAATAGCCATCGCTCGAGCCAGCGGGTGCAGGTTGATCGGCATTTCCTTCGCTTGCCTCCGCAGGCGAACCGGCCCCGGCAGGTCGGCCGTTCGGGTTGAGTTCGCGGAGCACCTCTACCGTCGTGTGAAAGCGCTCTGCCAGCCGCTCGTCGAGCGACTTGTATCCAAGCCTTTCCATCTCGGCTTTCTCTGCCGGGTCCTCCGGAATCTCGTAATACCGGGCGTCTCCCCAGCTTTCCGGGATGGTGACAACACGTGTCGCAGGAATTGAATCCCAGTCCGCCAGCGCCGTTTCGGTCGCCTCGTCCAGCTCGCCGGTGATTTCCAGATCGTTGGCTTCCTGGAAACCGCGCAATGCGTTTTCCGTGCTCATGCCCATCTTGCCATCGATCACGCCCGGCCCCCAGCCTTGCCGGTCCAGCACGACCTGCGCCTGCATGATCGGGCGCTCTTCCGGATCGGGGATCACGTCATCCTGGCGCGATTCTTCGTCGTTCGATGCCATGGAGTCGGCGAGATTGTTCTCGTCGTAGGTTTCGTATCCGTAATCTTCGGCAGGTTCGGCCTGGACGGTGCCCGTATCGTTTTCCTCTTCGGCACCGTTCATACCGCATGCCGCGAGGGCGATCGAAGAAGCTGCAACAAATAGAAATGTGCGCACGAGGTATCTCCTGAAATTTGGGGAGGCGACCCGCCCCGTTCAGTGAGACAACTCATGCCTTGGAGATTTGCTCCGCAAAGGCTTTCACGGCTGCAACCTCATCGCCCGACCAGACTGCGCCGGATACCGCCAGGAAGTCTGCCCCGGCTTCGATGATCGGCCTGCAATTTTCCGGAGAGATCCCGCCAATGGCGACCGAGGGAATTTCGACCATTTCGTTCCACCATTCGAGCAACTGCAATTCCGCACGATGCTCGGTTTCCTTGGTTTCGCTCGGGAAAAAGGCTCCAAAGGCGACATAATCGGCACCGGCCTCGCCTGCTTCGATCGCGAGGTGGCGCGATGCATGGCAGGTCACGCCAATCTGGGCTTCGCGGCCGAGTTCCTCGCGTGCCTCTTTCACATCGCCATCGCCTTGGCCCAGATGGACGCCATCGGCCTTCAGTCTCTTGGCCAGCGCAATCGAATCGTTGACGATGAAGGCCACTTCGTGCGCCGCGCAGATTTCCTGCAACGGTACGGCAAGCGCAGCGGCCTCGTGCTGGTCGATCCCCTTCACCCGGAACTGGAAAGCGGTGACGACGCCCTTCCCCGCTTCGAGCGCGCGTTCGAGCCTGCGAGGAAAGTCGCCCGAAACGTCGAGCGGCGAGATCAGGTAAAGCTGCGTGATTATCTTTTGGGCCATCGCTCCGCTCCGTATCGCCAAGAACGCTGTTCGTCGACATTCAGATTGGGGAAAGCGAAGCGGGCGCTATCTCACAGCCATGGCAAGAATATTCGCGCTCGCGCTCATCGCCCTCCCGCTCGCTTCCTGCGCGGTAATCCCCGATACGCCCCGCGTCGGGAAGGATGCGGCGGCACAGGGGACCCCGGTCGGCATTGGCGAACCCGTCTGGACGGGCGATGCGATCCTCACCCCGCTCGCGGTGGTGGAGGACAGCAGGTGCCCGGAGAATGCGCGCTGCGTATGGGCCGGCAAGCTCACCGTTTCGACCCGCATTACCTCGACCCACTGGGCGCAGACGGTGGACCTGACGCTGGGCGAACCGCACGAGGTCCTCAGCCGCACCTACGTGCTCGTCTCCGGCCTGCCCGAAAAACGGCAGGACCGCGAAACGCAGCCCGGCGAATACCGCTTCGTTTACGAGCGGCGCTAGCCCGCTCGCTGCGAGGGATCAGGCCACGCTGGCTGCGTGAATGCGGTCAATCGCACCCGACAGCGTGCCGTCGAATTCCTCATCGCTCTGCTGCTTGCGCAGATCCTGCAGCAAGCCGCGGCTGAAGCTGGCGATCATGCCCGGGTTTTTCGCCAGCTCGGCACAAGCCTCGTCGGTCGAATACCCGCCCGAAAGCGCGACCACACGCAGCACCCTGGGATGCTTCGTCAGACCGGAGTAAAGCCCTGCCTCCTTCGGAATCGAAAGCTTGAGCATGACCTGCTGGCCCTCGGGAAGCGCTACAAGCCCTTCCTCGATCGCTTCGAGCATGATCTTCTCGCCCTCGGCACGGTCGGCAGAGGTGATGTCGTATTCGGGCTCGAGCATGGGCACGAGGCCGCAGGACAGTATGCGTGCGCCTTCTGCAAACTGCTGGCGCACGGCTTCCTTGATCCCCACCGGATTGGCCGACTTGATCACGCTGCGCATCTTGGTGCCGAACACGCCGAGATCCTTCGCCCGCGCGCACATCGCCTCGAGATTGAGGTTCTGCTTCATCAACTGCGCACCGTCGCGCTCGTCCTCGAGGCCCTTGTCGACCTTGAGAAAGGGCACGATGCCGCGTTCCTTCAGGCGCGCCGGCACGCTCTTTCCGCCGCTTGTCCCTTCCATGGTCTTTTCGAACAGGATCGCCCCGATGACCTTGCCATTGCCGAAGCAGGGTGCCTCGATGATGCGCTGGCGCATTTCGTGGATGAGGCCGAACATCTGCTCGTCGCCGTCCCATTCGCCATCTTCCACGCCGTATCCACGCAGCGCCTTGGGGGTGGAACCGCCCGACTGGTCCAGTGCCGCAATAAAGCCCTGCCCGTGTGCGATCCGGTCGCGCATTTCGTCGAAAGTCATGTAAGAATCCCCGTGGGTCTGCATTCGTATGCGCGGCCCATACAAAAGGCCCTTCGCACCTGCAACAGCCGGGGTGCAACAATTCGCAATGCCGTTCGTAATCCTTGATAGAGACAGGAGAATCCATGCTCGACGAGACCCAGAAGAAGCTGTGCGACGACCATTCGAACGACTATTCGGATCTCAGGGCGCTGACGATCAACTGCACCTTGAAACGCTCACCCGAAGGCTCGCATACCGACAAGCTCCTCGGCGTGGTCGAGGCGATCCTGGTGCGGAACAATGTCTCACTCGATCAGGTGCGGCTAGTGGATCACGAAATTGCGCCCGGCATCTATCCCGACATGGCAGAGCATGGGGCGGAACGGGACGACTGGCCGAAAATCTGGAAGAAGGTCGATGCATCCGACATACTCGTGATCGGCACCCCCATCTGGCTGGGCGAAAAATCCTCCGTCTGCCAACGCCTGATCGAAAGGCTCTATGCTCATTCGGGCCAGACCAACGACAAGGGCCAATATGTTTTCTACGGCAAGGTCGGAGGGTGCATCGTCACGGGTAACGAAGACGGCATCAAACATGTCGGCATGGGCGTCCTCTATTCGCTCCAGCATGTCGGCTATACCATCCCGCCGCAGGCCGATGCGGGCTGGATCGGCGAAGCGGGACCAGGCCCGAGCTATGGCGATGCCAAGGAAGACGGCAGCGGCTATGTCGGCTTCGACAACGACTTCACCCGCCGTAACACTACCTTCATGACATGGAACCTGATGCACATGGCGCGCATGTTGAAGGATGCGGGCGGCATCCCGGCATGGGGCAATTCGGTCGATTTGTGGAAAGATGGCCGCCGCTTCGACGCGCCCAATCCCGATTATCGTTAAGCCGGTTTCTTCAGTGCCGCGTCGCTTGCGAAAATATCGAGGAAAGTTCGGGCGATGATGCTCTCGACCACCTCCGCCTTGACCAGTGAATTATGCCACCAGATTGCTTCGGTATTGGCGAGCACGATCAGGGTCAGGTTCTTCTTCGGCACCTTGAGATAGAGCGCCGATCCTTTCTGCTCATCCCATCCGGAGTGCCACAACAGGCGCTTTCCTTCCCAGTCCTCGAGGAACCAGCCGAGACGATAATCTCCGAGCGGCCCGATTTCGCGCTCGACCAGTTCCTGCCTGTAGCTCGGTGGGATCAGCGTTCCCGCATCGAAGGCTATATCGAATGCTGCCAGCGCACGCGGGCTGGCAATGATCCCGGCAGCTGCGCGGAAATCGTCATCGGACAAAGGTTGCTTCTGCACGCGGCCATCGACGACATGGTATGCGAAAGCGAAATTGCGTAGCGCTGCCCCGCCCTTGGGATCATGCCATCCTAGCGCCGAATCATGCATGCCTGCCGGATCCGCCACGCGTTCGCGCACGATGGCGCGCAAGGACCGCCCCCCGGCACCCTCGATGGCACGATCGATGCGGGCAAACAGGATCGGGTTGTAAACGAATGTCTCACCGTTCGCCCGCATGTCGAGCATCTCGGCAAGAGTCGTCATTTTCTTGCAGTCCACCGGGGCTATCGTGTTGCCGAGCCGGTCTGTGCCGCCTTTCATGAAGGGAATGGGCGTGGTGGCGAAGTAATCGCACAATTCCTGCCACCCTTCGTCGCTGCGCATGGGCAAGTCGAGATCGAGGCCCCCTGCCAGATGCTCGGCTAGAATGGCGGTGGCCGATATCGGCTTGGTGGTGGAGGCGATCTTGTAGGTTGTATCGGCGTTGGTCGGCCGTTCGCCCTCGTCGTCGTAATAGCCGTAATAGCCTTCCCAGGCGACTTCGCCATCGCGCACGATGACGGCGCTCAACGAAGGGATCATGTGCTCGCTACGGAACTCTTCGAGGAAGGCGTCGAACTGCTCCTCGGGCTCTTGTGCCAAGGCGGCAGCGGGAGCGAGCAACAGCGCGCCGATCAGCGAGAGAGCGCGGCGACCCCGGGTAGCTGTTTGCCTTCCATCCATTCGAGAAATGCCCCTCCGGCAGTCGATACAAAGGTGAAATCGTCCTTCACGCCAGCATGCGCGAGTGCGGCGACGGTGTCACCCCCGCCTGCGACCGAGGTCAGCGAGCCATCCTGCGTCAGTGCAGCCGCCGTCTTGGCGAGTGCCACGGTCGCCGTGTCGAAAGGCTCGGTCTCGAATGCGCCCAGCGGGCCGTTCCAAACCAGTGTGCGGCAGGTCTTGAGCACGTCGCCCAGTGCCTCGACCGCCTGTGGGCCGACGTCGAGGATCATCTCGTCCGAGGCGACTTCGTGTACGTTGCAGATCCGCATGCTCGGCGGATTGGCCGCGAATTCTTTCGCGACCACGACGTCATACGGCAAGTGGACGGTGCAACCGGCATGGTCGGCCCGGTCCATGATGCGGTTCGTCGTATCGGTGAGATCATGCTCGCATAGCGACTTGCCTACATCGACACCGCGCGCGGCGAGGAAAGTATTCGCCATTCCGCCGCCGATTATCAGGTGCTGCACCCTGCCAACAAGGTTCTCCAGCACATCGAGCTTGGTGGAAACCTTTGCTCCGCCAACGACCGCAGCGACCGGCTGCTCCGGACTGCCGAGAGCAGCATCCAGCGCCTTGAGTTCGGCCTCCATCGCGCGGCCCGCATAGGCCGGCAGATGGTGCGCCAGGCCTTCGGTGGTGGCATGGGCGCGGTGCGCGGCGGAAAAGGCGTCGTTCACATAGAAATCGCCGAGAGTGGCGATGCCTTTGGCGAAGTCGGGATCGTTCGCCTCTTCGCCGGGCCAGAAGCGGACATTGTCCAGCAATCCGATATCGCCATCCGACAGGATGCCGATCGATTGTTCGACTACCGGTCCCATGACCTCGGGAATGAACATGATCTCCTTGCCAAGGACCTTCTCGACGTCGCCCTGCACGAAGCTGGTGCTCATTGTCGAATAGCGCTGGCCCTTGGGACGCCCGTAATGCGCAAGCAGCAGGACTTTCGCTCCGCGCTCGCATAGTTCGAGGATGGTTGGCTTCACAGCTTCGACCCTTGTGACGTCGGTGGCCGACCCGTCCTTCATCGGAAGGTTCAGGTCGACCCGCACGAGCGCGACCTTGCCGGTGATGTCGCCAAGGTCGTCCAGGGTCTTGAATTTCGCCATGAGTCCGGTTCCGTTAGGGCTGAGCCTGTCGAAGCCCCGTTCTTACTTCCGGCTCAGCACTCAAAGAAAGGACGGCCCTTCGACAAGCTCAGGGCGAACGGGTGAGATTTGTCAGAGGAACTTCGCCATCACGCCGGTGGTGTCGATCATGCGGTTCGAGAAGCCCCATTCATTATCATACCAGCTGACGACGCGGGCAAGCTTGCCTTCCATGACGCTGGTTTCGAGGCTGTCGATGGTCGAGCTGGCCGGATAGTGGTTGAAGTCGGAAGAGACGAGCGGCTGGTCGGTGTAGTCGAGCACGCCCTTCATCTTGCCTTCCGAAGCAGCCTTGAGCGCTGCGTTCAGTTCCTCTGCGCTCGTATCGCGGCCGGAGGTGAAAACGAGATCGACGAGACTGACGTTCGGCGTCGGTACACGGACCGACGATCCGTCGAGCTTTCCGGCCAGCTCGGGCAGAACCAGGCCGACCGCGCGCGCTGCGCCGGTGGTGGTCGGGATCATGTTCTGTGCACCGCCGCGTGCGCGGCGCATGTCGCCATGCATCTGGTCGAGCATGCGCTGGTCGTTGGTGTAGCTGTGGATCGTGGTCATGAAGCCACGTTCGATACCCACGGTTTCGTGGAGTACCTTCGCCATGGGCGCGAGGCAGTTGGTGGTGCAGCTGGCGTTGGAGACGATTACGTCTTCCGCCGTCAGCGTTTCGTGGTTCACGCCGTAAACGATAGTGGCGGAAACGTTCTTCGCCGGAGCCGAAATGAGCACACGCTTGGCGCCCGCCTTCAGGTGCGGTTCGGCCTGCTCGTGGCTCTGGAAGAAGCCGGTGCATTCGAGCACGATATCGATGCCCTGCGCTGCATGAGGCAGGTCGCCCGGGTTACGTTCGCTGGTCACTGCAATCGACTTGCCATTCACGATGATGGCGTTGTCCCCAACCTCGACGGTGCCGGGAAAACGGCCATGCGTGCTGTCATACTGGAACAGCAGGGCGTTGGATTTGGTGTCGGCGAGATCGTTGATGCTGACGAGTTCGAGATCGTGATCGTCGCGTTCCAGGATTGCGCGCGCCACGAGGCGGCCGATACGTCCGAAACCATTGATTGCAACCTTGGTGGTCATGCGAAAAGCTCCTGCTTAACCGTTCAATTTGTTCATGATTTGCGGAACGATGGCGTCCGCCGTGATGCCGAATTTCTCGAAGAGATCGCTTGCCGGTGCACTGGCGCCGAAACGATCGATACCGATATTGAGCCCGTCCACGCCCGTGTAACGCTCCCAACCGATGGTGACGCCCGCTTCTATCGAAACCTTGAGTGCATCGGCAGGCAATAGGTCTGCACGATAGGCCGCGTCCTGCGCATCGAACAATTCAGTGCAGGGCATGGAGACGACATCGGCGCCAATGCCCTGCGCTTCCAGCGCCTCTGCGGTAGCGACGGCCACTTCGACTTCGGAGCCCGAAGCGAGCAGCACCACCTTGCGCGTCGCCTCGGCCGAACGCAGGCGATAACCGCCCTTCGCGCAGCGGTTGCTTGCGCCGGTCCAGTCTTCGTCACCCTCGCCACGCACGGGGGTGAGGTTCTGGCGGGTCAGCGCCAGCACCGAAGGCGTTTCGGGAGTCTGCAGCGCCAGTGCCCAGCATTCCGCCGTCTCGATGGCATCGGCGGGGCGATAGACGCTGAGGTTGGGGATAAGGCGCAGGCTCATCACCTGTTCGATAGGCTGGTGTGTCGGTCCGTCTTCGCCCAGGCCGATGCTGTCATGCGTCAGCACATAGACCGTGCCGATCTGCTGGAGTGCGGAGAGGCGGATGGCATTGCGACAATAATCGCTGAAAATCAGGAATGTACCGCCATATGGTACCACGCCGCCATGCAGCATCATACCGTTCATCGCGGCTGCCATGCCGAATTCACGGATACCGTAATAGACATAGCGGCCCGCGTAATCATCAGCGCTGAAAGGCGTGGTCGAAGGGGTCTTGGTGTTGTTCGAGCCGGTCAGGTCGGCCGAACCGCCTATCAGCTGCGGCAGCTTCTCGGTCAGCGGGCCGAGTGCCATTTCGGAGGCCTTGCGCGTTGCCACCTTGGGAGGATTGGCGGCAATACCCTGAATATAGGCCTCGAGTGCCGGAGCGGCGAGATCGGATACGCCCATCATGTGATTTTCGAACCGCGCGCGCCGATCAGCATCGCTTGTCAGTCGCTTATGCCATGCGGCATGAGCAGCTGCTCCACGTTCGCCCGTCGCGCGCCAGTCGGCGAGTATCTCTGCGGGAACCTCGAACGGCGCGGAGGTCCAGCCCAGCGCTTCGCGCGTGGCGGCGATTTCCTCTGCCCCCAGCGGAGCGCCATGGACATGATGCGTCCCGCCCTTGTTCGGCGCACCCTTGCCGATCACCGTCTTACAGGCGACCAGCGACGGGCGCGGATCGGCGGCAGCTTCTGCCAGCGCGCGGCGGATATCGGCGAAATCATGCCCGTCACACGTCGTAACGTGCCATCCGGTCGCCTCGTAGCGCGCCTTGATATCCTCGCTGGTCGAAAGGTCGGTATCGCCGTCGATGGTAATGCGGTTATCGTCCCACAGCACATTCATCCGGCCGAGCTTGAGATGTCCGGCAAGCCCGATCGCTTCGTGGTTGATGCCTTCCATCAGGCAGCCGTCGCCAGCAATCACCCAGGTGCGGTGGTCAACCAGATCATCGCCGAACAGCGCGTTGAGATGACGCTCCGCAATCGCCATGCCGACTGCCATCGCAAGCCCCTGCCCCAGCGGACCGGTGGTGCATTCGACGCCGTCGAGCAGGAAGTTTTCCGGATGGCCAGCGCAGGGCGAACCCAGCTGGCGGAAATTGCGGATATCGTCGATCGTCGGGCGTTCATAACCCGAAAGGTGCAGCAGGCTGTAGATCAGCATCGAGCCATGACCGGCCGACAGAACGAAGCGGTCGCGGTCGGCCCAGTCAGGCGCCTTGGGATCGTGCCGGAGAAATTCGCTCCACAGCACGGTGGCCACATCCGCCATCCCCATCGGCATGCCGGGATGCCCCGAGTTTGCCGCCTGCACCGCATCCATGGAAAGTGCCCTGATGGCGTTGGCCATCCGGACCATGCGAGCGGTGTCGAGACTCATGGGGATCATTCTCCGAAAATATGGGGCGATTCGACGCGCGCGCACCCTTCGCGGAGGGCGCGCGCAAGGTCAACCCGAGGCGCGGTGAGGAAGACCACTCCGCCTTGCTTGCGCGATTTATCAACAGGCAGCCGCAAGCCTTTGCCAAGACAGCCTCTTGGCGTTAATTCGGGGCAGGTATGAGCGAGCAACGTATCTCCGGCGCTATCGACAGGATCGAACGCGCGCTTGCGCGGATCGAGGCGCAGGCAAGCCAGCAAGGCGGCGATGGCGAAATCGCCGCACGGCACGAGGCGCTGAAGGCCCGTGTATCGGCAAGCCTCTCGCAGCTCGACGATCTCATCGAAAGCCTCGAGAAATGAGTGACGTGCGGCTCAAGGTCGGCGGACGGCACTATACCGTTTCCTGCGCCGACGGGCAGGAAGAAAACGTCCAGCGGCTCGCAGCGGTGATCGATAGCAAGCTGGCGTCAATGGGCCCGAACCTGTCGAGCAACGAGGCCAAGAACCTGCTCTTTGCCGCGCTGATACTGGCCGACGAACTCGAGGAAGCTCAGGGCACGGCGGCACAGTCAAGCGCGCCGCCGCCGCCAGCCATCGACACCAATGGCGTCGCCGAAAAGCTCGAACGGCTCGCAGCCTCGCTCGAAAATGCAGCGACGAGGCTTGAGGGTAGCTCGCACACCTCCTAAATAGGGCAGCGGCGGGGCTGCCCGGCACGAGCCGCATGAACATCCCTGAGGCTATAAGCAATCCAAGGGAGCTGTCCCTACCGGATTGGCGGGTTCGTCCTGGCAATCTGGATATACGGCGCCCACCTGACGTGAAGGCGTCAGAGGATTTTCCGGCAACGACCCATGGCGGTCCCGTCACTTATATTCGCGCTAATGCTGCGCCGCTTGAGCGCGGAAGTTCTATTTCGGCTGTGCGTTTGATAGCCGTTCGGGCTGAGCTTGTCGGAAGCGAAGCTGGGCATTGCCCACCCCCCGCACTTCGCTTTATGTGCCACTCAAGAAGGCAGACCGGTCCTTCGACAAGCTCAGGACGAACGGCTTTTGGACAAACAGTCTCTCCGCAAGCATTTGCGCGCCGCCCGGCGCGATCAGGTCGCGGCGCTGCCCGACTCCATGCGCGCGCTGGTGTTCCACCGCCCGCCTGCTCCGCTGCTCGAACTTGTGCCCGAAGACGCGGTGGTCGGCCTCTACCGGGCAAACCCGTTCGAGGCACCGGCGGCATCCTATGCCAAGTTCTTCCTCGATCGCGGCCACGAGATCGCCCTGCCCCGCTTTGCGAGCCGCAATGCCGCAATGGAATTCGCGCGTTTCTCCGATCCCTATGACGAAGAGGATCTGGAGGTCGGGCCGTTCGGACTGCTCCAGCCCTTCGCAGACGCGCCCGTGCTCATCCCCGACGTGCTCTTCGTGCCGCTCATCGGCTTTTCCGGCAGCGGCAACCGCCTTGGCCAGGGCGGCGGACATTACGACCGGTGGCTGGCGGACCATCCTGAGGCCACGCCCATCGGTCTCGCCTGGGACTGCCAGCTGGTCGAAGACCTGCCCACCGAAGATCACGACCAGCCCCTGCGGGCTGTCGTGACCCCCACCCGGATTTACGGACCCTTCGCATGAGAACCGAACCGACCTGGCGCATCCCCGTCGGCCTGCTCGGCCTGCTTCTGGTGCTGATCGTCTATGGCATCGTGGTCGCGCGCTACATGCCGGACCTGATCGGCGACTGGCCGACGCTGGTTCAAACTGCGATCTATCTATTCCTCGGCCTCGTCTGGCTGCTGCCGCTGGGCCGCTTCCTCAAATGGATGGAAACCGGCAACTGGCGCTGATTGCCAAGGGCAACCTGCTCCGATAGCGTCCCTCCCGAGGGAGAGATTATGGCAGGTGATGGCGCGGGCGCCGACAAACCGTCGGTGGGATTGAAACTTGCGCACGGCTTCGGCGCCGCGGCGTTCGGTATCAAGAACAACGGTTTCGACTATTTCCTGCTGCTCTTCTACGGCACCGTCATCGGGCTGGAGCCGGGCCTCGTCGGGCTCGCCATCCTGATTGCACTGGTGTTCGATGCGGTATCCGATCCGCTGGTGGGATACTGGTCGGACAATTTCCGCAGCAAATGGGGCAGGCGCCATCCCTTCATGTATGCCGCCGCTTTGCCCGTCGCATTCAGCTATTTCCTGCTGTGGAACCCACCCGAACTGAGCCAGACGGGTCTCTTCCTCTATCTGACCTGCCTCGCGGTGCTTATCCGCACCTTCATCACTTTCTACGAAACGCCGAGTTCTGCGCTCATCCCCGAACTTTCGACCGACTATGACGAACGTACCAGCCTCCAGTCCTACAGGTTGTTTTTCGGCTGGTCCGGCGGGAGCATCATGAGCGTAGTCATGTTCGGCGCCCTGCTGACCGGCCCGCTCGGCATGCTCGACCGGGAAGCCTATGCCACCTACGGCATCATTTCCTCGGTCCTGATTTTCGCCGCGATCATGGTATCGGCACTTGGCACCCACAGCCGGATACCCTTCCTCCACCGCCCCGTCGCCACGGGCGAGCGATACAGCGTCACGCGCATCTTTCGCGAAATGATCGAAACGCTGAGCGAGAAGAGCTTCCTCGCCCTGTTTTTCGCCACCGTCCTCTTCGCCATTGCCACCGGGCTCTCGGCTGCCCTCGCCTTCCTGATACTGCGGTATTTCTGGGGCTTCGGCGAATTCCAGATCTTCATCTGGACCTGCACCGTCTTTTTCTCCGCGCTGCTGGGTTTCCTGCTCGCCCCCTGGGCAACGCGGCGACTGGGCAAGAAACGCGCCACGATTACGCTTGGGCTGCTTGCCTTCACCATCCAGCCGGCGCCCGTCCTCCTCCGCCTCGCGGACCTGATGCCAGAGAATGGAGATCCGCTGCTTTTCCCTCTGGTGCTGGGGATCAACGTGATCGACCTCGCTCTCATCATTGCGGTGCAGGCGGTGTCCTATTCGATGATTGCCGATCTCGTGGAATCGAACCAGCTGCGCACCGGCCGCAGGAGCGAAGGGGTCTATTACGCAGCGATGACCTTTACCCGGAAAGTTACCCAGGGAATCGGGGTGGCGGCTGCCGGCGTGATCCTGTCGCTCATCGCCTTTCCCGAAGGCGCCGACCCCGACACTGTTTCGTCGGAAACGTTGTGGCGTCTGGGGGCTTTCTATGCCCCCACTCTCCTCCTGCTGTGGCTGAGTGCGCTGTACTGCGTTTCTCGCTACAAGATCGACAGGGCCGGTCATGAAGAGAACCTGCGCCGCCTGCGCGCAGCGGGTTGAGCGGAACTGTCAGAAACGAATCTTGGCGCCCGACGCTCGAGCGCGAAGGTCGGCGGACGAACCGCCTATTTTTGCGACAAGCATCAGGAATGAGGTAATATCCCAAGGTGGCGCGAGTGACGGGACTCGAACCCGCGACCCTCGGCGTGACAGGCCGATACTCTAACCAACTGAGCTACACCCGCGCATTTGCGCTGTAGCGCCCCTTGGGAGCCGCGCATCTAGTGGAGGCTCCGATTCCTGTCAACGCAAATTGGATGGGAAAATTCGCACTTTTTGCCGGAGCTGGACGGGCGGCCGAAATTTACCCGAAGTTTTCTCTTCGGGCCGGTTTCGGGCGGACGAAATCGTATGGGGCAAAACGGGCTGACGAAGGCATTCTCGCCGTATATCTCGTCATGCTGGGCGGCGATATCGGCGATAGGCATGTCGTATTCAGCCGTGTCTGAACCGCCTGCCAAATGAAAACTCCCGCCGAAGCGGAAGCTTCCGAAATCAGTCGACCAGGATCAGCGCCGGGGTTTCCAGCAGCTTTTTCAAGGCCTGGATGAAGCTTGCCGCATCGAAGCCGTCGACAACGCGGTGATCGCAGCTGATCGATATGTTCATCAGCTTGCGCTTCTCGATCCGCTCTGCACCATCGCTGCCTGTCACATACATCGGGCGTTCGATGATGCGGTTCGGGCCGATGATGGCCACTTCGGGACGGTTGATGACCGGCGTGGTCGCAACGCCGCCCAGCGGGCCGAGCGAGGTCACGGTCAGCGTGCCGCCTTCCATGTCTTCTTTCTTCGCAGTGCCGTTGCGCGCGGCATCGGCGAGACGCGAAATCTCGTTGGCGAGCTGCCACAGGTTCCTGGAATGCGCATTCTTGATGACCGGGACCATCAGCCCGGCATCGGTCTGCGCCGCCATGCCCAGATTGACCGCACCGTGGCGTGTCACCACGCCTGCCTCGTCGTCATAGCGGGCGTTGATCATCGGGAAGTCGGGCAGCGTCTTGCAGATCGCCGTGATCAGCAGCGGCAATATGGTGAGCTTGGGCTTGTCGCCGCGGCTGCGGCTGTCGTTGAGCTGGGCGCGCAGCACTTCCAGATCGGTGACGTCGCATTCCTCGACATAGGTAAAATGCGGGATATTGCGTTTCGAAGCGGCCATGTTTTCGGCGATGCGGCGGCGCATCCCGATGACTTTCCGCTCCTCGTCCTCGCGCGTTCTCGCGGCAGGCGCGTAACCCGAATTGTAGGACAGGAACTGGTCGAGATCGCCGTGGCGGATGCGGCCTTCTTCGGAAGGCTTCACCTGGCCCAGATCGACGCCGAGTTCCTTCGCACGCTTGCGCACGGCCGGACTGGCAAGAACCTTGGCGGCAGCTGCCGGTGCCGGTTCGGGTGCCGGGGTCGGCGCGGGCGCAGGCGGCGGTGCGGGGTCGGCCGCCATCGCATCGTCGGCATCGCCGGCGTCCGAATTCTCGACCTCGATACGCTCTTCGACTTCCTTGGCCTTCGGCGAAGGAGCAGGCGTCGCTTCGGTTGCGGCCTCGTTCTCTTCGATGACCTCGTCGGGCACTTCGCCTTCGACCTCGATCACCACCAGCATCGAGCCGATCGAGACCATGTCGCCTTCTTCGCCCGCCACTTCGAGGATCTTGCCGGTGACCGGGCTTTCCATCGGCACAGTGGCCTTGTCGGTCATCATGTCGACGAATTCCTCGTCCTCCTGGACGGTGTCGCCGACTTTCTTGTGCCACTGGACGATTTCCGCCTCGGCAATGCCTTCGCCGATATCGGGCATGTTGAATGTGAACTTGGCCATTGCGGTTACTCGCTCAGAATCTTGTCGAGGGCCTCGCCGATGCGGATCGGACCCGGGAAATACGCCCACTCGAGGCTGTGGGGATAAGGCGTGTCGAAGCCGGTCACGCGCAGGACCGGGGCTTCCAGATGGTAGAAGCAGCGTTCTGTGACCAGCGCGGAAAGCTCCGCACCGAAACCGGCGGTTCGGGTCGCTTCATGGACGATGAGGCAACGCCCGGTCTTCCTGACCGATTCCTCGATCGTTTCGATATCGACCGGCACGATGGTGCGCAGGTCGACGATGTCGGCCTCCACGCCCTTTTCGCGGCAGATCGCTTCGACCACATGGACCATGGTGCCATAGGCGAGGATGGTAAGCTCGTCCCCCTTCGTGGCATAGCGCGCCTTGCCGAGCGGGATGTTGTAATAGCCTTCGGGCACGATGCTGGCCTCGAAGCGCTTCCAAGGTTCGACCGGCTTGTCGTAATATCCCGAGAACGGGCCGTTGTAGATGCGCTTGGGCTCGAAGAAAATGACCGGGTCGTTATCCTCGATCGCACTGATCAACAGGCCCTTCGCGTCATAGGGGGTCGCCGGGATGACCGTCTTCAGGCCGGAAACATGGGCGAAGATCGCCTCCGGGCTCTGGCTGTGCGTCTGGCCGCCGAAAATGCCGCCGCCGAAGGGGCTGCGCACGGTAATGGGCGCAGTATATTCCGCCGCAGACCGATAGCGCAGGCGAGCCGCCTCCGAAATCAGCTGGTCGAGACCGGGGTAGATATAATCGGCAAACTGGATTTCCGGCACCGGGCGCAGGCCGTATGCCCCCATCCCCACTGCCGCAGCGATAATGCCGCATTCGGAAATCGGCGTGTCGAAAACGCGGGTCTTGCCGTATTTTTCCTGCAGGCCCGCCGTGCACCGGAAGACACCACCGAAATAGCCCACGTCCTCGCCCATGATGACGGTGTTCGGATCGCGTTCCATCATCACATCAAGCGCTTCATTGACAGCCTCGATCATGTTCAGTCGGCGGTCTGTCTGGCCCTCGGTGGCGGATGCGTCCTTGGTCTTGGTGTCGCTCATGCCTCGGGCAACCCTTCTGGGAATTTGGTTTTGCGCTCGTGAATTGCCTGCTCGCTCTGCTCTTTGAGGTGCCAGGGCAGCTCTTCGAAAACGTCTTCGAACATGGTGCGGAACGGGTGGTGGAGACCATGCCCCAGAATGCCGTTGGCCTCGGCCTCCTTGGTGGTCTTCTTGACGTATTCCGCCGCCTCGAGATCCATCTTTTCCTGCCTCTCCTCGTCCCACTCGCCGAGCTCGATGAGGTGGTTCTTGAGACGCATGACCGGATCGCCGAGCGGCCATTCTTCCCGCTCCTGCGCGCTGCGATAACCGCTGGGATCGTCGGAGGTAGAGTGGCCTTCAGCGCGGTAGGAGAAGAACTCGATCAGGGTCGGTCCGGCATTGGCACGGGCGCGATTAGCAGCCCACTGCTCCGCCGCATAACAGGCCAGCGGATCGTTACCGTCCACCCGCAGCGAAGCAATGCCATAGCCCACCCCGCGCGCAGCAAAAGTGGCGCGTTCGGCCCCGGCAAAACCGCTGAAGCTGGAAATCGCCCACTGGTTGTTGACGACGTTGAGGATAACCGGCGCGTTGTAGACGGTA
This sequence comes from Qipengyuania sp. B-5, assembly GCF_056857815.1. Classification (NCBI taxonomy): domain Bacteria; kingdom Pseudomonadati; phylum Pseudomonadota; class Alphaproteobacteria; order Sphingomonadales; family Erythrobacteraceae; genus Qipengyuania; species Qipengyuania sp. B-5. Next base: position 51,666 of record NZ_JBSXNU010000048.1, read on the forward strand.
GCAAACAGACAGGCGGAATGAAAGTCGCCTTCCGCGGTGCTGCCCTCGCCTACCCAGGTCGCTGCGATCCGGCTGTCGCCCTTGATTGCCGATGCCATTGCCCAACCAACTGCCTGCGGGGTCTGCGTGGCTAGGTTGCCCGAGATGGTGAAGAAACTGTGCTCCTTGCTGGAGTACATGATCGGCAGCTGGCGGCCCTTCAGCTTGTCACCCTTGTTCGAGTAGATCTGGTTGATCATCTCGATCATCGGATAACCACGCTGGATCAGGATGCCCTGCTGGCGATAGCTGGGGAAGACCATATCGTCCGCCGCGAGCGCCATCGAGGCCGAAACGCTGGTCGCCTCTTCCCCGGTGCACTTCATGTAGAAGCTGGTCTTGCCCTGGCGCTGCCCGCGGAACATCCGCTCGTCGAAGGCCCGCGTCATGGCCATGTGACCGAGCATTTTTCGCAAGGTTTCAGGGTCGAGCTTCGGGTCCCACGGCCCGTGCGCCTTGTTGTCTTCGCCCAGGACCCGGATCAGCCCATGGGCGAAATCGAGCATATCCTTGGGATCGGTCGTTTCGTCGGGCCGTGGCTGCGCCCCCGCCTCCGGAACTACGATATGCGAGAAATCGACCGCATCACCAGGGCGGAATTTGGGTTCGGGTACGTGAAGCGAAAGCTTTGGACGGTTATCACCGGCTTTCGCAGTACCTTGAGGCCTGTCGGCCATAGAATCGTCTCCCAGACGTAATCTTACGCTTGCGCGTTATTTTATTTCGCGCGAGCGTAGCGGTCAAGTGAAGCTTGAGTCCGCTTCGTGTCACACCGCTACGGGGGCTTTGATCGGCCCGTGCGGCGTGTAGTCGTGAACCGCGAAATCCTCAATCCGGTAGTCGAAGATAGTCGATGGACGTCGCACGATTTCAAGCCGTGGCAGGCCTTGAGGTTCCCGCGACAACTGCTCCTTCACCAGATGTTCGTGGTTGAGATAGAGGTGCGTATCGCCCCCCATCCAGACGAACTCGCCGGGCTCCATACCCGCCTGTTGCGCCAGCATGCGCTGGAGCAACGCAGCCGACCACAGATTGAACGGCAGGCCAAGTGCCACGTCGCAACTGCGTTGATAAAGGATGCCGTTGAGGCGCGGCTCTCCATCGATCCCGGTCGACACATGGTACTGGTAGGTCTTGTGGCAGGGGGGGAGCGCCATTTGCGGAACCTCGGCGACGTTCCATCCCTCGATAATGTGCCTGCGGCTCCCGGGATTCTCGCGTAGAGATCGAACTACTTCGGCCACCTGGTTGACACCCCGACCTTTGCGGAACAGGCCGCCCTTCACCGGCTGATAGGTTGGCCAGTCGACCCATTGCTTGCCATAAACCGGGCCCAGATCACCCCATTGTGCGGCAAAATCTACATCGTCGGCGATCCGCTGAACGAAGTCGTCAATCGCGATATCCTTGCCCGTCTCCTCCACATAGCGTGCATGGGGCCACTCGTTCCAGATCTTGACGCCCTGTAGCACCAGCGGGCGAATGTTGGTTTCCCCTGTGAGAAACCATAGAAGTTCCCGGGTCGCGGTCTTCCAATAGACCCGCTTGGTGGTGACTAGCGGCATCGCGCCATCGGAAAGGTCGAACCGCAGTGTCGCGCCGAAGATCGAACGCGTGCCAACGCCCGTCCGGTCACGCCGCTCGTCTCCCTCGAGCCAGATGAGGCGCATGAGGTCGAGATATTGCTGTTCGAAATGGGTGTCGGGCACGGGCAATCGATACTCTTGTGGTCGGTACAGACCCTAGGAGCAAAATAAGGCAAAAGCGCGCTTGCGCCAGTTGCAATCCACACCTATAGGCCGCGCCTGCTTCGCACCCGCTGGCTTTTAAACGCCACGGGCCGATCCGGTCGGGGAGTAGCTCAGCCTGGTAGAGCACTGTCTTCGGGAGGCAGGGGCCGGAGGTTCGAATCCTCTCTCCCCGACCATCACAACGTCACGAAATTGCTGAACTTTTCATTTCCCTTTGCCTTCGGCCAGGAATATCGGCTTCGGCAACAATCTATATCAATCTCGAAAAGTGTCGGGCTTGATGCCGTACTTGTTAAGTTTATCGTAAAGGGTCTTGCGTGGGATCGATAAACTACGCTGCACCTCTGAGATTTTGCCGTTGGTTCGGACCATAGCGTCCTCCAAGATCGCTTTTTCGAAATTTGCGATCATTGAACGAAGGCTCACGTCCTTCTCTAAAACAGTGCTCGAAGTGGCCAGATGGGTCAGTCCGAGTACGAAGTTTTGCGCAAACATCCGCAATTCTCGCAAATTTCCTGGCCAGTCGTGCGAGATGAGGTGCTTCCATTCCATTTCGTTTACGGGTTCGGCCTTCCGGCCGAGGCTTTCCTCATACTCGCGCACGAATAGACGGAAGAGTTCGGGAATATCCTCTTTTCGTTCGATCAGAGAGGGGAGTCCTAATGTTATCCCGCCGAGCCGGTCACGGAGACCGCTAGCGTCAACCTCGGTTGAGCTACTGGTACCAATTATACGCAGATCAATTTTTCGCGGCCGCTCTGCACCAAGTGCTAGAAAGCTACGATTGTCGATCATGCTCACCAGACGTGCACGCGCCTGGGATGGTATCCTCTCGATCGCATCAAGCACCAGAGTTCCGCCGTTGGCACGCTCGATCATCCCGGACCGCGAGAGGGCTGCCGAGGGATCACGGCCATAGAGAAGAAGATCGGCCTCTGCGTTTGCGAATACACCCGGATCGACCACCACAAATGGCCTGTCGGCGCGGTGGCTCAGATCGTGGATACGCCGCGCGAGAAAACTTTTGCCGGTTCCAGGAGCACCTTGAAGCAGCAAATCGGTTTCGGTGCGAGCCACTTCCTGCGCGATAGTATTGAGGCGGATCGATGCAGGTGCGCGCCCCACCATTGCGGTCTTCGAATGGCTTTTCAGTTCGGCCCGCAATTTGCGGTTTTCAATCTTGAGGGAGCGCCTCTCACTGGCACGCCTGATAGCGTGGGCCAATCGCGAGACCGAATAGGGTTTCGGAAAGAAATCGGCAGCGCCGTTCTTCATCGCATCGACTGCCATGTCGATATCGCCATGGGCCGTCGTAAAGATCACCTGCATATCGGGGTCTCGCTCGCGCAGGCGGGCGAAGAACTCGATTCCATCCATTCCTGGGAGACGCACGTCGCTGACCACGACACCGGGAAAATCTACGTCGATTTCAGACAGGGCGAGGCTGGCCTCGGCGAACGCAGATACTGCAAACCCTTCAAGTTCCAGCGCCCGGCTCGCGCCGATGCGGAGCGCCTCGTCGTCTTCGACAAAGATCACATCGGGTGACTGTTCGCTCATGAGGCAAGTGGGATGATCATGGTGAAACAAGTCGCGTCATTACGGCGTTCGAATTGCAGCTCGCCGCCAAGGTCGCGCATGATATCGCGCGAAATGATCAGCCCGAGGCCCAGCCCGTCCTCCTTACTGGTCGCGAAAGGCTGGAACAGCTTGTCCTCCCGGCCGACGGGAATTCCTTCGCCGTCGTCGACAACACTAACATGCAATTGCTCTCCATCGAGTTCGATCTCTATGGCAATACTGCCTTCGTCGTCGGTCGCGTCGAGGGCATTCTGAAGTAGGTTGACCAGCACCTGTTCCAGCCGGACATGCTCTGCTGCGACTTCCACTGCGCGCAAGCTCTCATCCGGCAATCTCACCTGATTGCCCCGAGTGACTATGCGATCGCGAAGCAGCATGAGTGCACCCTCTATGATCTCGCCAATAGCGACGACTCTGGTTTCACCGGGCTGTCGTCTGCTGAAGCGCCGCAATTCGCCCGTAATCCGTCCGATCCTGTCGGCGAGCCCCATGATTTCCCGGAAATTTGCCGCTGCCTGTTCGAACTTGCCTGCAGCAACCAGTTTCTCCCCGCTCTCGGCGAAAACGCGCAGCGCTGCGACCGGCTGACCGATTTCGTGATTAACTCCCGCCGAAATTTGTCCGAGTGTCGCAAGACGGTTGGCCTGCGACAATTGGTCGCGAAGGGTTCCGGTGCGTTCAGCCACGATCGCTTCCTCGCGAGCAAGTCTGCGGCGCCGGACCAGCAGGGCCCCGAAAACCAACGCTATGAGTACTCCAAGCGCCAGTGCCAATGCCAGCCGGCCCGTCGCCACTGCTGCCGCTACCCGGGGGCCAGGGTCCAGAACAAGATGAAGGTCCCAGCCTGCAGGCGAAATATTCTGCTGCGTCCTTGTCACCGGAACCTGCACCACTGTTTCGCTGAGACCCGAGAGCTGCGGCGCCAAGGGAAGTAGCGGAGAACGCCCGAATTGCTGCAAGTCGCTGGCAGCATTGCGGCTGTTCGACACCCCGCCGCTCGCCAGATGGAACCTCCAGCTTTCGTTGCTACTGAGCAGGACAACGCCTTCCGCATCGGTAACATAGACGCCTCGTGTCGCGCGCCGCCAGTTCGCTTCGGTCCTGTCGAATTCCACCTTCACGGCAACGATACCCAAGGGTGCAGAGGCCGGACCGATGCTGGCCGCGATATAGAGACCGGGCTTGCGGCTCACAGTGCCGAGCGCAAACTGCGTCGACGATCCATTCCGCATTGCTTCGCGAAAATATTCCCGGAATTCATAGTTTGAGCCGACGAAACTGGTCGGCAAGTTCCAGTTGCTCGCTGCCAGGGTTCGACCATCTCCGTCCATTACATAGATTGCAGCGGCGCTGGACTGCGTTGCGAGGGCCTCCAGCCGCAGGTCGAGCGAATGCGCCTCCTGCGACATTCCGGCGACAAGCGCTTCGACCTGCGGATCTTCGGCCAGTGCCAAGGGCAAGAGACTGAACTTGTCGAGCTCGCTGGTGAGACTGGTAGCGAGGATCACAGCATCATCGCGCGCGGCGAGCTGTTCCTCGGCTATGGCTCGAGAGCGCATCGTTCTGTCGACCAGCAGCAAAGTGCCAAACGCAACGCCAGTGAAGATCGCGGCTATGACAAGCCAGCGCTTAATTCCGGGACCGATGATTGGCTTTGACACAGCAGGAGGAGTGCGGATTTCCGCACATTTTGCAACATAATTGTGCGAAAATCCACACAATATGAAAGATAAATAGAAGTAATTTTTTGAAAATAGGGTGTTTTATTTTCGTGCGCCACGACATTGCATGAATGCACTCTCCCTGCACAAAATGGCTGAAATGCGGTGTGAAGCCGCAACGAAAGGGAGAGTATCATTGGTCGTGAGCGAGCAAGCACCTGCTGCTGCGGGTCTGTCGGACAGCGGTAAGCCGATCTACAAGCGCCTCTATGCGCAAGTTCTGGCAGCCATCGTAGTCGGCGCGCTGACGGGTCATTTTTACCCAGAACTGGGAGCTTCGCTTAAGCCACTTGGCGATGCTTTCATCAATCTGGTGAAGATGATTATCGCGCCGGTAATCTTCATTACCGTCGCCACCGGCATCGCGGGGATGAAGGACATGTCCGCGGTCGGCAGCGTCGCCTGGAAGGCCTTTGCCTATTTCCTCTTCTTTTCGACGTTGGCACTGATCATCGGACTGATCGTAGCCAATATTGTCCAGCCGGGATCCAGCCTCAACATCGATCCTGCAACGCTCGATACAGCAGCGGTAGAAAATTATGCGAGCACGGCTGAGGAGCAAACGCTCTCAGGCTTCTTGCTAGGGATCATTCCGACCACACTCTTCAGTGCCGTTACCAGCGGGTCCATCCTCCAGGTTCTGCTGGTTGCCATACTCAGCGGCGTGGCGATAGCCGCCACCCGGCCGCACAGCGATCTCGTGTTCGACGTGCTCAGTTCGTTCGGGCAGGTGATTTTCAAGCTGGTCCACATGCTGATGAAACTGGCGCCAATCGGCGCGTTCGGTGCCATCGCTTTCACGATCGGCGAATTCGGTATCGGTTCGCTGGCTAGCCTCGCGGCGCTGGTGGGGACCTTCTACCTGACTTCGCTGCTCTTCGTGATCGTTGTGCTGGGCATAGTCGCGCGCCTCGCCGGCTTCTCGATCTTCGCTCTGATTAAATACCTGCGAGAGGAATTGCTGCTTGTTCTGGGCACTTCATCCTCCGAAGCGGCGCTGCCCAGCCTGATGGAGAAAATGGAAGTCGCCGGTTGCCGCAAGACCGTGGTCGGGCTCGTGGTGCCAACAGGCTATTCCTTCAATCTCGATGGAACAAATATCTACATGACGCTGGCTGCGCTTTTCATCGCGCAGGCAGTGGGCATCGACCTCACCTTGGGCGAACAGATCGCATTGGTGCTGGTGGCGATGGTCAGTTCGAAGGGCGCAGCTGGCGTCACCGGAGCAGGTTTCGTTATCCTTGCAGCGACGCTTTCGGTCGTTCCCTCGGTTCCCGTAGCGGGAATGGCGCTTATCCTCGGGATCGACCGGTTCATGAGCGAATGCCGCGCCTTGACGAATTTCGTGGGCAATGCGGTAGCAACCGTAGTCGTCGCAAAGTGGGAGAACGCGCTGGATCGCGACCGGTTGCGCGCCGCGATGGCCGGTAGCCCTATGCCTTTGCCGGAAGAAGATATCGAGCGCCACGAACGTACGGGACCGCATAGTGAAGCGATAAACAAATCTTTGGGAGAAATCGCATCATGATCGATCGACGGCGCTTTATTTCTGCCACCGCGCTTGCTGCTGGAGCTGCTGGGGTCACGCTGATCGGCACTCCCGCGTTGGCGCACCAGCTAGAGGAAATCGAACTCTGGCCCGGCACCCCGCCGGGCAGGGGCGGAACAACCGGACCGGAAAAAATCGGGGGCGAAGGAAGCGGCTATGGTGCCGTATCCAACATCTCGAAGCCGCGCATGCGGGTCTATCGGCCCAATCATCCTAACGGCAAAGCAGTGCTTGTTTGCGGCGGCGGCGGCTATTTTCGTATCCAGCTTTGGAAGGAATCGACGCCCGCAGCACAGTGGCTGCAGAATCAAGGGTACACAGTCTTCGAACTGATCTTCCGTCTGCCCAACGACGGTTGGGATGCCAGTGCCCCATTTGCCGATGCCCAGCGCGCGATGAAAATCATTCGGACCCGCGCCGGTGACTTCGGCATCAGGCCTGACGCTATCGGTATCATGGGATTCTCCGCCGGTGGGCATCTGGCAGGCTACACCGCGCTTCAGCCGGAAAAAGCGTTCTACGAGGGGAACGACAGGTACGAGGCGGCAAGCGCCCGCCCCGATTTCGCAGTTTTGCTGTTTCCAGTCGTGTCTCTTCGGAAGCCATACGATACGACGCGGACTCGCCGCGAGATCATCGGTACCGACCCGAGCTTGGCTGCACAGGAAGCATGGTCGCTCGACACGCACGCGTCGGCGGACGCACCGCCTACGATCATATTTTCTGCCGCTGACGATCCGATCACGCCGCCGGGTCACGGTATCGCCCTGTTCCAGTCGCTGGTTGCCAAGGGCGCGCCAACAGAATTGCACATTTTCGAACAGGGAGGCCACGGCTGGGGACTCGGCAAACCACAGCAAATCCTGAGCCAATGGCCGGACATTTTCGAGGCCTGGCAAACCAGGCGCACGACAGAACAGATTTGAAGGGAGGGAGAAAGCCCATGAATACCAAGAGTAACACAAAGCTTGCACTGCTGTGCGGCGCAAGCGTTTTCGCTGCGGTAACGGCTACGGGTGCCTCCGCACAGGATGCCCCTCAACCCGAACAGGAACCGCAGGCCGTAGATACCGTGCCGGAGGTCGAGCCGAGCGATGCGGATACTATCGTCGTAATCGGTAGCCAGATCCGGGGAGCCAAGATCAACGACGTACTTCCCGTGACAGTGCTCGACGAACAGGCGATCGAAAACACCGGTGCAGCTTCGGGCGACGAGTTGTTCCGCGCCATCCCGCAGGCCGGGACGGTCGCTTTCAACGAACAGAATGAAACCACGGTCAACAATGCCCGCGGCGATGTAGGATCGATCAACCTGCGCGATTTGGGCACCGGCAACACGCTGCTGCTGATCAACGGTCGCCGCATGACCCTACACCCGGGCTTCCAGACGGAACTCCTGGTGCCGGTCGTCTCATCCGACACGAACGAAATTACACCGGGCAGCGTTCGCCGGATCGAAGTGCTTCGCGATGGAGCCTCGGCCATCTACGGTGCTGATGCTGTCGCTGGCGTTATCAATACCGTCCTCAAAGGTAACATGAATGGCGGGTTCCTCGAAGCCGACTGGCGGGGATCGCAGGGTACAAGCCTCTACAACTACCGTCTCAGCGGAGGCCTTGGCTTCGATTTTGCCGAAGGACGCGGCAACCTGACCGTGTATGGCGGATATTTCCACGAGAACGGAATGCCCGCTTCGGAGCGCGACTATGCAGCCGACGACGACCGGACTGCGCTGCTTGAAGGAACCGACTTCGAAGGCGATACCCAGTTCAACAATCGCAACACTTTCGGTCCCTATGGTCAATTCGATATCCAGGCCCCGCGCAGCGCTACTCCGATCGGCGATGACGACTTCTACCTCCAGCCCGACTATTTTCCCGGCTGCGATCTGGATTTCGGCGACGGGATTTGTGCCAGAGGTGGAACAACGCCGACAAGGGATGTGCGGTATAACCGGAACTTCGGCAATAACCTGATCAGCCGCAAGAACCGCTACAACGCAATGGCGTTGCTCAACTACGAGCTCACCAACAACCTCAAGGCTTATGTCGAGGCAAGTTACTATCGGTCGGAAAACCGGCGAAACATCACTCCATCAGCCATATTGAGCGCAGTCCCGGTGGGCATTGCGCGAAATGCTTACTGGAATCCCTTCGGGCCGATCGACAGTCCTAACCGACTGCCCGACACCGCCATCAGCGACGATGGCGCCGATCTGATCATGGAGCGGTATCGCTTCGTCGATGTCGGTAATCGCGACGTGTCGGTTACTAAAAACACTTATCGTATCGTCACGGGCCTGCGCGGCAATTTCGGCGCGTGGGACTTCGATACCGGCTTGCTCTATTCGGAAGCCGACACCATCGACCTTGCCCGCAACCGCGTTTCGCTCACGCTAATGCAGCAGCAGATAAATCTGACCACGCCTGACGCCTACAACCCCTTCAACGGGGGGTGCCTTGACGATCCGGGCCAAGGAGACTGCACACCAAATCCACAATCGTCGATCGATCCGTTCCGCATCGATGTCTATCGCAAGGGCGGTACTTCGCTGGCACTGGCCGACTTCAAGCTCAGCCGAGACGATTTGCTTAGCTTGCCGGGTGGCGATCTTGGCGTGGCAGCCGGCATTGAATGGCGCCGCGAGACTTTCTACGATGATCGCGATCCGCGCCTCGACGGCACGATAACCTTCACCGACAGTGTGACGGGCGAGTTCAACGGTAGCGACGTTGCCGGCTCCAGTCCCTCACCCGATACAAATGGCAGGCGCGATGTTTATTCGGCATACGCCGAAGTCTTTGTGCCACTTGTCGCACCCGAAATGGACATTCCTTTGATCGAGGAGTTGAACCTTCAGATCGCAGGGCGTCTCGAGCACTTCACCGACATCGATGAGACTGCCGCAGTCCCCCGAATTGCCGCGTCGTGGACGACCTTGCCGGGCGTGACCTTCCGCGGTGCGTGGTCGCAAGGTTTCCGTGCGCCGAACCTCGTGCAGGTCAATGACGAGGGCACCACGCGGTCGAACACCAATGCAGACTATGTCATCTGCCAGGCGCAGGTACAGAAGGGCATTGTTGACGACTTGGGCGACTGTGCCCGCGGAGGCATCATAAGCTTCCGTTCCGGCACCGAAAATCTTGTCCCGGAAGACAGCACGAGCATCAATCTGGGCGTGGTTCTGGAACCGGAATTCATTCCGGGCCTCACTCTTACTGCCGATTACTGGCGTGTGAAGCAGGAAGGGCTGGTCGGCACCTTCGGTTACGATAATGCGATTGCCCTCGACTTTCTTCGCCGCTTGAACGGCAGCACAAATCCCAATGTGATCCGCCTTGACCCTACTCAGGACGAAATCGACCTTTTCGTCGGCACCGGGCTCGCTCCGGCCGGACAGATCGATTTCGTGCTGGATGATTACCTCAACCTCGACGGTCGTATCTCAAAGGGCTGGGACTTCGGCCTGTTCTACCGCGTACCTGATTTCGGCCTCGGCAATTTCCGGCTGCGCTTCAATGCAGCGCGGCTCGAAAGCTTCGTACAATCGGCAGGCACTGATGGTCAGGAGTTGCTCGATGCAGTCGAAGCCGGCATCCTGCCCGACGAAATCACGGTCGACGGGCTGGGTGAGTTGCTGGAACAGAACGGCCGTCCCAAGTGGCGATTTAGCAGCTCTATCAACTGGGATTATGGCCCGGTCGATGTCGGATTGTTCGGGCATTATGTAGGCAGTGTCTATGACACCAGTGTATCACGCGACGACCCGATCGAAAGCGACGATCTCAACGCCAATTACTTCCCCGTCGACGAGATGTTCACTGTAAATTTCTCGATCGCTTATACAATCAACAATGATACCGCTCTCGATGGCACGCGGCTACGCTTCGCCATCAACAACCTGTTCGACGAGGATCCGCCCCTGGCCGATGAAACCTATGGCTTCTTCAGCGACTTGCATAGCGCGCGGGGCCGCGTCTTCCATGTCGAGCTACGTAAGAAGTTCTGACGTGCTAAACTGGGGGAGAGCGCTTGGCCTTCTTGCGCTCTCCTTTGCTGCAGGAGCGTGCGCCAGGTTCGCGCCGCTCTCCGATAGTGCCTATATTGCGGCTCCACCGTGCTCGACGAGCGCAGTGACTATTGCCTTCGACTTTGAAGGAGCATCGCAATCGCACTGCGTGATCGAGGGCGAGCGCGCATTCCGGATTGTTGTCACACCCGAGCATGCTCCGCCGATCAATCCTAGTCCATGGTATGCTTTTCGTTACGAGGCAAAGCCGGGCGTAGATGTGGCGATTACGCTGGATTATCCGGTCGGAAGGCATCGCTACCCGCCCAAAGTGGCAACCAAAAGTGCCACAAATGTATTTGAGGTCGACGAGGGAAACGAGGGGAAATCGGCTCTTTTCCACCTCCGAACCGGTACGGGAATTGTGAGCGGGCAGGAGTTGTTTGACGCCACGCGTTATACCGAATTTTACGACCGCATGGAGCAATCCAAGCATGTGAGTCGCCAGGCCCTTGGGCGGAGTTTGGATGGAAACCCGATTGTAGGGCTAAGGATGGGAAATCCCGCGGCGCCTCACCTCATCGTTCTACTTGGTCGAGCGCATCCACCCGAAGTGAGCGGTGCCGTCGCTATGGAAGCATTTCTGGAAGAGCTGGTAGCAAATTACGACAGAAGCAAAATCAATCCCGCAAAATACCAGGTGCTGGCAGTACCGTTGCTCAATCCCGATGGAGTGATGCGCGGGCACTGGCGCGCCAATCTCGGGGGGAAAGACCTGAATCGCGACTGGGGTTCATTCTCGCAGCCCGAAACCAGGGCAATCGCAGCCTGGCTGGAAAAGCTCGATCCTGCAGTCAGACCTACCGCCATGATTGACTTCCATTCTACCAGATCAAATCTGTTCTATGTACAAGGAGCCGACGAAAACGATGCCGTCCAAGAGGCCTTCCTGGAAGATTGGCTGGGACGCAATAAGGACAGAATAGAAGGCTACGCATTCGATATAGAGAGGCGCAATGCGAACCCCGGCTCAGGGACATCCAAGAACTGGTTCCATACTCAATTCGGCATCCCAGCATACACTCTCGAAGTTGGTGACGAAACCGATCGAAACGCTACTTCGGTTGCTTCCCGGATCTTCGCACGGACAATGTTGCCCGCTCTCGATGAGATGCTGAAGAAGACTCGACGCTAACTGGTACAAGCACAGATGCATGAATGACATTCCGTGCCGTACCGCGTAACGGTTGCCGTCCCGATATGAGCAAACCCAGAGTACTTTTCGTCTGCCTCGGCAACATCTGCCGGTCACCGCTCGCCGAAGCCGCCTTGCGTCGAGCTGCCGCAGAAGCCGGGTTCGAGGTCGACATCGAAAGCGCAGGCACTGCCGATTACCACGTGGGGGAAGCCCCGGACCCGCGCGCAATCGAAGAAGCACGTAAGTACGGGATAGATATCAAGGAGTATCGCGGTCGCCAGTTGAGGCCCCGGGACTTTCGCGAATTCGACTATATCCTGGGGATGGATCGTTCGAATATGGCGAACATAGCCCGGATCGATCCGGGCGATGGCATGGCGAAAGTGGCGATGCTGCTCGATATTGTTCCTGGACAGAAAGGGCGCGAGGTGGCCGATCCTTGGTTCGGGGAACTGGACGGCTTCTCCGCCACCTGGAAAGAAGTCGATGCAGGAGCGCGCGCGCTGCTCGAGGTGTTGCTCGAGGAGCATGGTTGAAGCGGATATTGGCGGCCGTCAGCCCCCGCGCAATGTCTTCACCCCAAAATCGCGCTCGAAGAGATACAGCAGGATCCGCGCGGCCGCACCTCGCTTTCCTTCGAGCCCGCCATCCCGCTCCATAAGCAGCCGGGCATCGTCATGCGCCTTGGGAAGCAGTTCGGTGATCTGTTCAAAGCTGGCAATGGCGAAGGGCGTATCGCCCGACTGGCGCGTACCAAGCAGTTCCCCGCCACCGCGCAGGCGCAGATCTTCCTCGGCGAGGAGGAAACCGTCCTGCGTTTCGCGCATCAGCGCCAGTCGTTTCTGCGCTGTTTCGGGCAGCGCTTCGCCATGCAGCAACACGCAGAAGGACTTTGCGCTCCCCCGACCGACACGGCCGCGCAGCTGGTGCAGCTGGGCAAGGCCGAACCGTTCCGCCTGTTCAATCACCATCAAAGTGGCGTTCGGAACGTCCACTCCTACCTCGATCACGGTGGTGGCGACGAGCAAGCTGGCATCGCCCCGGGTGAACCGTTCCATCGCGGCATCTTTCACCTCGGGCGCAAGCTGGCCGTGGACCATGACCACATCGTCCCCGAACCTTTCCTTCAGCGCCGCATAACGCGCCTCGGCAGCAGCAATCTCCTCCGGCCCATCTACTTCACGCACCATGGGGCAGACCCAGAAGGCTTGCCGCCCCTCGGCGAATTGCGCCGCGAGCCGCTCGACCAGCGCGGGGATCCTGTCCTGCCCCATCACCACCGTGTCGATCGCCTGCCTCCCGGGGGGCAGCTCGTCCAGTTTACTCACGTCCAGCTCGCCATATTGCGCCAACGTCAAGGTGCGCGGGATCGGCGTAGCGGTCATCGCAAGGACATGTGGCGCACGTTTGCCCTTGCTTGCGAGCATCAGACGCTGGCCCACGCCGAACCGGTGCTGCTCGTCGATCACCACCATGGCGAGATTGCGATAGGCGACAGTGTCCTGAAAAATTGCATGGGTTCCGACAACTATGTCGATGCTGCCGTCGAGCAGCCCCATCAGCGTACCCTCGCGCGCCTTGCCCTTATCGCGCCCCGTCAGCAGTGCGACCTGCACACCGGTGGACTCGGCCATCCGTCGCAGGCTCTCGTAATGCTGGCGGGCGAGAATTTCGGTCGGTGCGAGCAATGCAGCCTGCGCCCCGGCCTCGACGGCGATCAGCATGGCTTCCAGTGCTACTACGGTCTTCCCTGCGCCCACATCGCCTTGAAGCAATCGAAGCATGGGCGCTTCCTGCGCCATGTCGCCCTCGATCTCGGCAATCGCACGCTTCTGGGCACCGGTAAGCGGAAACGGCAGGTCGAGCTTGCCGCGATAGCTACCATCGCCCTGCAGCGCCTGCCCCTTCCGCTTGCGATTGTCGGCCCGCACCAGCATCAGCGCGAGGCTGTTTGCCAGCAATTCATCATAAGCCAGCCGATCGCGAGCCGCCTTGTGTTCGCCCTTATGCGCCAGGTGCAGTGCATCCTGCCATTGGGGCCAGTCGGATTTCTCGAATTGGGTTGGTTCGATCCATTCGGGCAACTCCGGCAACTTCGTCAGAGCCTGCTCGACAAGTCCCGCCACACGTGGCTGGGTGAGCCCCTCCGAGAGGCGATAAACCGGTTCGCAGAGACGCTGCAGGGTGTCACCGCCCTCCTCCACCACGTGATCGGGATGGACGATCTGCAACATGTCGCCATAGCGCTCGAGTTTGCCGGCTACCCAGCGCGTCTCGCCCACCGGAAGCTGTTTTTTCGCGCTGTAGGATGCCCGTCCGAAATAGGTGAGTGCCAGTACGTTGCCGATACTGTCCTGCGCCAGCACACGATAGGGCGCGCGAGGCGAACGCCCTCCACGGTGTTCGATAACTGCAAGCTTGAGGACGATATGTTCGCCCTCGCCCGCTTCGTCGACATTATCAACCGCGCGGCGCGTCACGAAGCGTTCGGGCAGGTGGTAGGCGAGGTCCTTCACGCGCTTGAGCCCGAGCTTGTCGAGCGGCCTTTTGAGCTTCGGCCCGACGCCATCCAGCGTTTCCGTTTCAGCGAAAAGAGGGTTGAGAACGTCCGGGCGCATCATGGCCAGTCTATAGCCGCTTGCGCCGCTTTGGCGAGTGCCCTACCCGCGCCCCATGCCCGAAATGCTTACAACCGAAGGTCGTCTCGCTCGCTGCAAGTTCCGCAGCTGGCATCGTGGCACGCGCGAAGCCGATTACATGATCGGGGGCTTCTTCGACCGCTATCACGCAGATTGGGGCGAAGCGGAACTCGCCTGGTTCGAGGCACTGCTCGAGGAAGACGATGTGGACATCATGGCCTGGGCGCTGAAAACCCAAGTTACCCCACCGCGCTTCCAGGGCGCTTTGATCGAAAAGATGCAGAAGCTCGATTACGTCGACATTCCGCGTTGACGGGAACGGCGCGGGCGCTACGGCGCTGACCCCGTGATGCCCGATATCTCCCGTATCCTGAAAGCCGACAAACCGCTCACGCTGGCGCAGGTCGCTCGCGGCGCGCAGCCGCTGGTAATGGCCGACCTTGCCCGCGCCGGAACCGGACGCGCGATCTTCATTGCACCCGACGATGCAGCGATGCGCGGAATTGCCGAAGCCGCGAAGTTCTTTGCACCGGAGCTGGAAGTCATCGAGTTTCCAGCTTGGGACTCCCTGCCTTACGATCGCGCCAGTCCCGCATTGTCGGTCAGCGCAAAGCGTCTTGCCGCACTACACCGCTTGCAGACCGGAAAAGCGAAGGCGCAATTGGTCGTAACCACCGCGAACGCCGTGCTTCAGCGCACGCTTACGCCCTTCCGCATCCGCGAAAGCGTGCGCGAGTTCAAACCCGGCATCGAGATTGGGCGCGACAGCCTCTCGCTCCTGCTTCAAAAGCAGGGATACAGCCGAACCGACACGGTAATCGACAAGGGCGAATACGCCATCCGCGGTTCGATTGTGGACGTCTTCCCGAGCGGGCTGGACGAAGCTCTGCGTCTCGATTTTTTCGGCGATGAACTGGAAAGCCTGCGCAGTTTCGATCCCAATACGCAGATGAGCACCGGGCGCCTCGATACCCATCTCCTGCTCCCTGCCAGCGAAGCGCTACTGGACGAGGACAGCATCAAACGTTTTCGCAGCCGGTATCGCGAGATGTTCGGTGCGAATGCCACCCAGGATCCCTTATACGAGGCCGTGAGCGAAGGCCGGCGCCTTGCAGGGATGGAGCATTGGCTACCTTTGTTCGAGGAACGGTTGGTCACTCTGTTCGACCATCTCGACGACAAGGATACGGTGGTCATCGACAACGCTTCGCTTGCCGCCGCCGACGAGCGGATAAAGGATGTCACCGACTATTACGAACAGCGCAAGGCGGCGAGCGGACAGGCCAAGGGCAGCTATCGCCCACTGGAACCGCAAGCGCTCTACCTCACCGAAGGCGAGTTCAAGGCAGCGCTCGCCGAAACGCCCGTCCACCGCGCTACGACCTTCGACGAACCGGAAAGTGGCACGGTCATCGATTTCGGCTTCAAGTCAGGCCGCGATTTTGCGCCCGAGCGTGCGCGCGGAGACAATGTCTATCCCGTTCTTGCCGAACACCTGAAAGCGCTCGGCAAGGCGGGCAAGCGTCCTCTACTTGCCGCCTATTCGCCCGGCAGCCGCGCGCGCATTGCTTCGATCCTTGCCGAGGCTGATTCGCCAGTGCAATTGGCCGATAGCTGGCAGGAAGCGCTCGGCCTGAGCGCCAAGGGCAAGCCAGCGGCGATGGTATTGCCTCTCGAAGCCAGCTTCGCCAATGACGAAATGGAGCTGCTCACCGAGCAGGATATTCTCGGCGACCGGCTTGTGCGGCGCAAGAAGAAGCGAAAAGATGCCGACGCCTTTCTTGCCGAACTGCAGGCACTCAGCATCGGCGATCTGATCGTCCATACCGAGCATGGCATCGGCAAATACCTCGGCCTCGAGCCAGTCACGGTGGGCAAGTCCAAGCACGACTGCGTCCAGCTGGAATACAAAGGCGGCGACAAGCTGTTCATTCCGGTCGAGAATATCGACGTACTGAGCCGCTATGGCTCTTCCGAAGAAGCAGTCATGCTCGACCGGCTTGGCGGCGAAGCCTGGCAGAAGCGGCGAGCACGCCTCAAGGAGCGCATCCGCGAGATTGCCGGTGAACTGATGCAGGTCGCTGCCCAGCGAGCGCTCAAGAAGGCGCCGGTGTTCGAGGTGGACGAGGCCTCGTTCAACCAGTTCCTCGACCGGTTCCAGTACGAAGAGACCGACGACCAGGAACGTGCAATCCGGGACGTTTTGAGCGACCTCGAAAGCGGTAAGCCGATGGACCGCCTGGTCTGTGGCGATGTCGGATTCGGGAAAACCGAAGTCGCATTGCGAGCCGCCTTCGTCGCGGCAATGAACGGCCAGCAGGTCGCGGTGGTGGCTCCCACTACCTTGCTCGCCCGCCAGCACTACGAGAATTTCAGTCAGCGCTTCAACGGTTTCCCGCTGAATGTCGGTCGCCTGTCACGCCTCGTACCGACCAAGGAATTGAAGGAAACGCGGGAAGGTCTGTCGAAAGGCGATGTCGATATCATCGTCGGCACACACGCGATCCTGTCCAAACAGACGAATTTCAAGAACCTCGGCCTAGTCATTGTCGATGAGGAACAGCGCTTCGGCGTCACGCACAAGGAAAGGCTGAAGCAGCTTCGTGCCGATGTTCACATGCTGACGCTGACAGCAACGCCCATCCCTCGCACGTTGCAGATGGCGATGACAGGCCTGCGCGAACTTTCCACCATCCAGACCCCACCGGTCGACCGCCTCGCCGTTCGCACCTACGTCATGGAATGGGACGACATGGTCATGCGCGAGGCGCTGCTGCGCGAACATCATCGTGGCGGGCAGAGCTTCATTGTTGTCCCTCGGATCTCGGACATGGAGCAGATTTCCGACTGGCTTCACGAGAACGTGCCCGAGGTGAAATTCGTCTCTGCGCATGGCCAGATGAGCGCGGGCGAGATCGAGGAGCGGATGAGTGCCTTTTACGAGGGCAAGTACGACGTCCTGCTCGCCACGACCATCGTCGAGAGCGGGCTCGACCTGCCGAGCGCGAATACCATTATCATCCACCGTGCGGACATCTTCGGCCTCGCTCAGCTTTACCAGCTGCGTGGACGCGTGGGACGCGCGAAATTGCGCGCCTATGCCTATCTCACCTATGAGAAAGACGTCGCCCTGTCCGAAGTGGCGGAAAAGCGGCTCAAGGTACTCGGCGATCTCGACAGTCTCGGCGCGGGCTTCCAGCTTGCCAGCCATGATCTAGACATCCGAGGTGCAGGCAACCTGCTGGGCGACGAGCAGTCGGGCCATATCCGCGAGGTCGGCTTCGAACTTTACCAGTCGATGCTCGAAGATGCGATCCTTGCTGCCAAAGCAGGCGAACTGGGTCTGGAGGCCAAGCGCGAAACGGTCAGCCCGCAAATCACGGTCGATGCGCCCATCATGATTCCGGAAGACTATGTGCCGGACCTGGCTGTGCGAATGGCACTATATCGCCGCCTCAATGATGCCGAAACCCAAGGCGAGGTCGAAGCAATGGCCGCCGAAATGATCGATCGTTTCGGTCCGCTGCCGTCGGCGACCGAGAATCTCGTTCGCCTCATCCAGATCAAACTGCAGGCAGTCGAAGCCAACATCTCCAAGATCGACGTTGGCGCAGCAGGTACGCTGGTCACCTTCCATAAGGACGACTTTCCGGACGGTCCGGGATTGATCGCTTATGTAGATCGCCTTCGGGGCACGGCCAAGCTGCGCCCTGATATGAAGCTTGTGATCAGCCGTGCATGGAATTCCCCTGAAAGCCGTCTCAACGGGCTGTTCCAACTTACCAAAGGCTTGTCGGGGATCGCGCGGAAAGCGAAAAAACGGGGCAAACAGGCGGCTTGACGAAGCGGGCTATTGCCTTGCCAAGTTGAGGAACTCCTGCGGCGCAATCGGCTCGGAACCCAGAAAACCTTGATAGCACTCGCAATCCTCCGCCGCCACGAAGTCCCGCTGGCGATCGGTTTCTATTCCCTCTACCAGAACGCCTAGTTCGAGCGCTTTGGCCATACCCATAATTGCCCTGAACACTGCCCGATCGCGCTCATCCTCGAGAACGCCCTCCACCATCGAGCGATCGAGTTTGATGCAGTCTATCGGCAGCACCTTGAGATATCGGAAATTACAAAAGCCGGCTCCGAAATCATCCAGTGCTATGCGCACATCAAGCACTTTAAGCTGGTGAAGCACACGGCTGACACGATCGAGATCGGCAAGCAGCACCTGCTCGGTAATCTCAAGCGTGATTTGCGACAGCGGGAATCCGATCCTGTCCGCCAACCGGGCAAAGTCGATTGCGAAATTGTCTGCGGCCAGATCTACCGGAGTGATATTGATCGAAAGGCGGAGGTCGCTGGGCCAGAAAGTTGCCGCCTCGAGCGCACGCCGGACTATGTGACGTGAAAGATGTGCGACATGATCCGCACGCTCTGCAATCTGGAAAAGCGCAGCGGCCCCGATTCTTCCGACAATCGGATGATGCCAACGGGCCAATGCCTCCGCACCAATAATCCGACCATCTACGAGTGAATATTGAGGCTGGAACAGGATTTCGATCTCGCCCTGATCGATGGCTGCCAAAAGGTCCGCCTCGAGCTCGATATTGGATCGAGGCGCCATTTCCAGTGTCCCGCTGGACCATTCGATCCGACGACCGTGGGATTGGCGCATCAAGGCCGTCACTTCGGACAAGCGGTCGAGCATTCGATCGACATCGTCATGTTCCCCTGCGCGCATCAGGGCGATCCGGGGCCACAGACGCAAGCTGCCGCCGCCTTCCGGATTTGCGATAGGCGCCGCAATCGCGTCGGCCAGCGCCTCCGCAAGCCATTGCCAGCGCTCTTGGCTGGCATTTGCATGCGCCACCAACATGAATGTCCCGCCGGATAGTCGAGCGGCTAGCCACGGATGACTTTCGAGTTCGTCATTTGCAAAATGGCGGATACGATGCGCGACTTCGACCAACGCACCATCGCCTGCCGTTTCACCGAATGCAACGTTGACGGTGTCAATTCGGCCGAGCGAAATCAGCATCGCATGGACCGGGCACGCTCCAGCCGAAATCGGCCAATTATCAACCCAAGAGCTGACAACACGTCGTATCTGGGGAAGGCCGCCCAGCCCGGTCAAGGCGTCGCTCGACTCGTGAGCTACATTATGGTGCACGGTTGCCATTTGTGCACCTTACCATTGCTTTGCAAGATAATCTCAAAAAATCGACGTTGTTGCCAAACGGCACAGCCACCCATAGGGATGCGAACCTTACAGCCGAAATCGAGTGTGCAGCCTAACGGGACGGATATGGCCGAATTTGAGCGACTTGCACTCCTCGTATCCGATTCCGAGCGGGCACAGGAGGCCGCCGAAACGATTTTCGCTTCACTGGCCGATTGGGTCCCTGTGAGCCAGGCGGATGCCGTGGTGGTCCTCGGCGGCGACGGATTCATGCTGCAAAGCCTGCATGCGATGCTGGATGCTGGCCGTATTCTACCGGCCTATGGGGTAAATCTCGGCACCGTCGGTTTTCTGATGAACAAGAACCGTCAACCGGAGAAATTGCTGGGCAGGCTCGCCCGTGCGAAGCTGCACACTATCGCTCCCTTGGCGATGGAAGCAGAGACGCAGGACGGGAGCATCCACCGTTTCTGTGCTATAAATGAAGTCTCGTTGCTGCGTGAGACACGCCAGACAGCAAAAATCGAAGTCGCAGTGGATGACAAGATACGTATCAAGGAACTGGTTTGCGACGGGGTGCTCCTATCGACCCCAGCCGGCTCTACCGCTTATAACCTCTCCGCTGACGGGCCAATCCTCCCGCTGGATTCGCAATTGCTGGCATTGACGCCGATCTCGGCGTTCCGGCCGCGCCGCTGGAAGGGGGCAATCCTGCCCGACCGCAGCCGTGTGACCTTCCGTGTAATGGAAGCGGAGAAGCGCCCCGTTTCGGCTGTCGCCGACCAGCGAGAAATCCGCAACGTAACGGAAGTCCGCCTTGAGATCGCGAGGGAGAATGTCCTGACCTTGCTGTTCGATCCCGGCCACGCTCTGGACGAACGCATTGTTTCGGAGCAATTTGTCGTTTGACAAAACGGTGCTGGAGAATGCTCGGCGAAAAATTGCAAAAGCCCGCTTGCCAAACCGGAATGCCGCCCATATAGGCGCACCCCTGCCGAGAGGCTGCTCCCCGATAGCTCAGCGGTAGAGTAGGTGACTGTTAATCACTTGGTCGTTGGTTCGAATCCAACTCGGGGAGCCATTCACTCTTCTTAGAGTTTTTAATTGCCTCGCCTTCTTAGACCTGTCGCCAATCCGCTCTCACACTCTTTACCATAGCGCAGCACACGGCCTTTGCGAACCATGCCACATGCCGGAACAGCCCAGTAAACAACGGAAAAACTATCACATTATGTAGGGTCAAATTTAGTGCCGCTTCCTGCGATTTCTCAGCAAATAGCGCAAAACAAAGCGCTAGTGCAGTTGACTGGCGCCTCGACAGTGCGGGCAGTAATGTAGAGCAGGACGCACCCCCGTATGTGAGGGTAGACTTGATATCGTCACAGAATAGGCATGCGAAACTAGGAAGACCGACTTTGGGCGCCGGCAGATCCGTTTCCCCCGGCAAACGCCGTGGATCTTAGCAATAACATCGCATTTCAGCCGATCCACTTAGTGTACCACGACTGGTCCACCAGCGCGCCGATCCGCGAGATATTTCACCGCGCCTTTGAGGGGGCTGGCCTACCTTATCTCAACCCACATTCGTTCCGCGATATGCTGAGGGTCATGCCATGACACTGGTCTTGTCTGCGGAAGAAATGAAGGCCTGAAGCTAAAACGGCGACCATAGCGATATACTGACAACTGAGGTGGTCCCGGAAATTTGGACAGGGTGCTAAGCTAATCCCGACCTGAGGAATGGACGGGAAATGAAGAAGACGAGGAAGCGCTACAGCGCGGAGTTCAAGGCAAAGGTGGCGCTGGAAGCGATCCGGGGTGACCT
>NZ_JBSXNU010000049.1:0-55733 GCF_056857815.1 Qipengyuania sp. B-5
AACCTGATCGAGCGCCTGTTCAACAAACTCAAGAACTGGCGGCGCGTTGCGACCCGATACGACAAAACCAAGGAATCCTACCTTGGCTTCGTCGCGCTCGCCTCAGTCAAACTCTGGATACCCTTTGTCCACGAAACCTAGTAAATAAATACTGGTAGGTCTTGACTGTTATTGTGTTAGAATAGCGTCGCCGATTACACAGCCTAGCCAGGTCGCGGAAGAAACCCTTATCCCGATATTAACCAAAATTTTAAGGCATCGTCGTATGGTACGACGATGAGCATGTTACGCCGCTTTCTGTTTCCCCAGATGTCCGACGGGGAAAGGGCCGAGCAGCTTCGCGAGATCGTCAGGAATCTGAAGCGGCAGATCCCGCTGCTCTACGCTGTCTTGCTCATCAACCTGGTGGGACTTCATCTCGCAACCAGGGGGCTCGGGAACCCGCCGGGGCCGTTCGGAATAGTTCTTGCCCCAGTGCTCGGCTGGCGCTTTTTTTACTGGTTCTTCCTGCAAAAGCCTATCGGTCAGATCGCCAACATTGAAAGCGAACTCTCCAGGATCGCCTTTTTTACAGCGCTGATCTCTGCCGTTTTCGCTGTCTGGGTCCAGGTCTTGCTGGTGGAATACGAAGACCAGATTTTTGCGGTTCTTCTCTACAGCATCCTCATGACCCTGGGGGCGGCATTCGGCCTGAGCAGTTTCTCACTGGTCGCTACGCTGCCAGTCATTCTGGTCGGTTTACCGGTAGCCGGCCGCCTGCTCTTCATGGATGAACCTGCCTTCAAAGGCATCGGGGTCAGCCTCTTTCTGGCGCTGCTTCTCGTTATCCGTCTGCTCTATTTCCACGGTAAAGCGCTCACCGATCTGGTCGAGGGCCGCTTTGCCGTAGATCGCGAGCGAAACCGCGCAATAGCAGCCGAAACTGCAGCCTTGTTGAAGGCCAGCAGGGACGGACTCACTGGCCTTGCCAACCGCGAAACCCTGGTGGAAGCAATCGAAGAGGGTCTGGTGCACGCATCAAACGAGCAACCCGGCTCTCTGCTTGCCCATTTCGATCTCGATTTCTTCAAGCCGGCCAATGATGCCTATGGACACGCCGCGGGTGACGCCATTCTTGCGGAGATTGGCGAGCGCATGGAGAACGAATTCGGTCGGGACGCGCTCATTGCGCGAATGGGCGGAGACGAATTCGCCGTCTTCTGGCCGGCCGGATTGGGGCAGGCCGAACTTGCGGAAGTGGGCAGCCTAATCTGTCGATTGACTGCCGATCCGGTAGTCTGGAACGGCAAGTCGTTGAAGGTGACTGCTTCGTGCGGCCTCACCGAAGCAGGCGCCCAGACCACGTCGGTAGGTGAATTCCTCAGGCAAGCCGATTCCGCGCTTTACAAGGTCAAGACCAGCGGGCGCGGGGGATGGCGGCTCTATAACGAAGAGCTGTTCGAATACGACAGGCGCAGGAAAGAAATTGAAGGTCTGCTCCTGACGGGGCGCGTCCTTGAAGAGGTGGAAGTCCATTTCCAACCGATCGTCGATCTTGAACATGGCGAGATCGTTGCGGCAGAAGCGCTGGCGCGCTGGAATAACCCCGATCTGGGTGCGATCGTGCCCGGTGAGTTCATTAGGGTCGCCGAACAGCTCGGCATGATTCACGAACTTAACGATGTCCTGTTGCGACGCGCCTTGTCCGAAGCATCCAAATGGCCGGGCACCATCGGGCTGTCGTTCAATCTGAGTGCTGCCCAATTATCCAGGCCAGATGCTTCCACGAGGCTTTTGACGATCGTGGAGCAATCCGGATTTTCGCCGGAAAGGTTGCAGCTGGAGGTCACCGAAACCGCAATTCTTTCGGATATGGAGGAAGCGCGTGAACAGATGCACGCCTTACGCGTGGCGGGCTGCCAGCTGGCTCTGGATGATTTTGGCGCAGGACATGCGTCGGTCGGCTATCTGCGGGACCTGAGTTTCGATATCGTCAAGTTCGACGGTTCCCTATCGGCAAAAATCACCGAATGTCCGCGGGCGCGCCATGTCCTGCGGGGACTTGTTCACCTGTGCCATTCGGTCGGGTCTCGCTGTGTGGCGGAGCATATCGAGACGATGGAACAGCTCGCGCATGTGAGGGCAATGTCGTGCGACATGGTCCAGGGGCACTTGCTGGGAGCTGCGACCGGCACTCAGGGGTTGGTCGAAAGATTGGCGGGGAACGCCGTGTCGGCGTCGCCGACAGGTCCGACCCTGCAACAAATCGTCAACGGATAGCTTCCCGGATCTTGGGTAACTGCAGCTGGGGTGATCAGCACCTTCCCACTCCAGCGACAGGTGCGAGCACGGCGATCTGAATGAAAACCACTGGTCGGGACGACTGGATTCGAACCAGCGACCCCCACACCCCCAGTATGGTGCGCTACCAGACTGCGCTACGTCCCGAAGCCAGTGGAGGCGGCCCTATAGGCGGGGCTTTCGCGCATGGCAAGCGCCTGTCTCGCAGCCCATCTCGTTGCCAGCCCCTTACATTGCTGCTAGTCGCGCGCCACAATTTGCAGGAGGGGATGACCGCGTGCCTTGAAGCGTGTGCGGCCAGCGCCCAACTGACATCGGTTCGACAAGCTTCATAAAGACAGGCAAGACACTTCCATGCTCGACATTCTCGCCGCCGCCGGTTCCGCCGCTGCCCAGCCGCCGATCTGGCTGCAGGTATTGCCCTGGGTCGCGATTTTCGCGGTCTTCTGGTTCCTGATGATCCGTCCGCAGCTCCGCCAGCAGAAGGCGCACCGGGAAAAGGTCGAAGGCCTCAAGCGGGGCGACGAGGTGGTTACCGCGGGCGGCCTGGTCGGCAAGATCACCAAGGTCGAGGATCAATTCGTCGAACTGGAACTGGCCAAGGGCGTCAAGGTGCGCGCGGTCAAGCAGACCATCGGCGAGGTCTTGAGCGCGAAGCCAGCCAAGCCCGCGAACGACTGAGCGCGCGAAAAGGATAGAACGCCGCCATGCTGGAATTTCCGACCTGGAAGAAGGTCATGCTCTGGGGCATTGCCATACTTGGCGTGCTCGCAGCGTTTCCCTCGATCGCTTCGCTGACCAATAATGATTGGCCCGAGCAGCTTCCCAATCCGACCGTCAATCTCGGGCTCGACCTTGCAGGGGGCAGCCACATCCTGCTCGAAGCGGAGCGTGCGCAGGTGGCGAGCAAGCGGCTCGAGGACATGGAAGAAGGCGTGCGTAACGCCATGCGCCGCGCCGAACCGCGAATCCGCATCGGCGACGTCTCCAGCGAGAACGGTGAGTTGAGCTTCCTGCTCGACGACGCGGGGGACATAGACCGGGCACGGGCCGCAATCGAAGACTTGATGGCAGGCACCGGGCCGGTGCGCGAATGGGATCTCCAGGTCGTCGATGGTCAGCGTTTTGTCCTGACCCAGACGGAGGCGGGTCTCAGCAACGCAGTCGATGCCGCGATGGAAGGCGCGCTGCGCACCATCGGAATTCGCGTCGACGAGCTTGGCACGCGCGAACCGACCATCCTGCGCCAGGGCGATACGCGGATTGTGGTACAGGTCCCCGGCCTGCAGGATCCCGAACAGCTGAAGGAATTGCTCGGCAAGACCGCGCAGCTGGAGTTCAAGCTGGTTGAACGGGAGGCTACGGCAGAAGAAGTCAGCCGCGGCTTCGTCCCCGGCGGTGAAGTCCTCCCCTATGCGGACCGTGAAGTCTATCAGGGTACCGGCGTTGTCGTGCAGCGGCTTGGCGGCATCGATGGTGAAACGCTCACCGGTGCCATCCAGACCTTCGACCAGCAGACCAACGAACCGGTCGTCAGCATTACCTTCAACCCCGAAGGCGGGCGCCGCTTCGCCACGCTTACCACCCAATATACCGGCCGTCAGTTCGCCATCATTCTCGACGGCGAGGTGATCTCTGCCCCGCGGATGCTCGAGCCGATCCAGAACGGCCAGTCGCAGATCAGCGGCAGCTTCACCACCGAATCCGCAAACGAACTGGCGATCCAGCTACGTTCGGGCGCGCTTCCGGTCGATCTCGCCGTGGTCGAGGAACGCACGGTCGGGCCGGATCTCGGGGCGGACTCGATCAAGCAGGGACTCCTTGCCATGGGCATCGGAACACTGCTCGTCATGGCGCTGATGATAGTCACTTATGGCCGATTCGGCATTTATGCGACGGTGGCTCTGGTTATCAACGTCCTCATGCTGCTGGGGATCATGGCCGCACTCGGTTCGACCCTGACGCTGCCCGGCATCGCCGGTTTCGTTCTTACGATCGGTGCGGCGGTCGACGCCAACGTGCTGATCAACGAGCGCATCCGCGAGGAACGCAAACGCGGACGCAGGGTCATGGCGGCGGTGGAAAACGGCTATATCGAAGCCAGCCGCGCCATTTACGACGCCAACGTCACCAACTTCATCGCCGGTGTGCTGCTGTTCCAGTTCGGTTCGGGTCCGATCAAGGGCTTCGCCGTGGTGCTGGTCGTGGGCCTGTTCACCTCGGTCTTCACCGCCGTACCGCTTACCCGGATGTGGGTGGCAGGCTGGTTGCGCAAGACGCGGCCGACGGACCTCAACATTTAAGGACGACGGAAGATGAAACTGCTCAAGCTCGTCCCCGACGATACCAATATCAAGTTCCTCAAATGGCGCGTGCCGTTCTTCGTCGTCAGCATACTGCTGATCGCGGCAAGCTGGGCGCTCGTCATGACGAAGGGCCTCAATTACGGCGTCGATTTCGCCGGCGGCCTCGAAGTGCGTGCGACCTTTACCGAGCGAACCGATGCGCCCGTCGCCCAGCTGCGCGAGGACATCGAAAATCTCGGTTACGGCTCACCGGTGGTGCAGCGCTTCGGCGAGGACAACCAGGTTTCGATCCGCGTCCGGCTGCCGGACGAAGTGTCGGCCGACAACGAGGCCGCGCAGGAGGCCGCAAATACCGTAGTCGAGGAACTGCAGGGCAATTATCCGGACTTCAGGCTGGACGGGAACGACAATGTCTCCGGCAAGGTATCGGGCGAATTCCGCGAAGACGCCGTATGGGCGCTGATGGCGGCCATGCTCGCGGTCGCGCTTTACATCTGGATCCGCTTCGAGTGGCAGTTCGGCGTAGGCGGCCTGTTTGCCCTGTTCCACGACGTGTCGCTGACCCTGGGCATGTTCGCCCTGTTCCAGATCGAATTCAGCCTGCAGATCATCGCGGCGATCCTGGCTATCATCGGCTACTCCTTGAACGATACGATCGTCATCTATGACCGCATTCGCGAGAACCTGAAGAAGTATCGCAAGATGCCACTTCCGGAATTGCTCGATCTGTCGGTGAACGAGACTTTGGCGCGTACCGTGATGACATCGCTGACGCTGCTCATCGCACTCGTCCCCCTCTTGCTCTTCGGACCGGCCAGCCTGTTCGGACTGACTGCAGGCATCACGCTCGGCATCTTCGTCGGAACGTACAGTTCGGTGTATATGGCCGGACCGCTGCTCGTTTGGATGGGGGTCAATTCGGACAGCTTCATCCCCCAGGAGACTGTCGCCGACAAACAGGAAAAGAAGCTGCGCGGCGAAGTATGAGGCTATTGTCCGCTGCCGGTTAGAGGCGGCGGACGAGCATTTCTGCTACAGCGATCCAGGCTGGACTGTCGACCACCTGCTGCTTTTCCCCATGTCCGGGCGGCAGCAGGCCGACCAGTTTCCCCTGCCGGTCGATCAACCGGCCGAAGGCGAAGCGGCCACCCTTTCTCGGCACCAGCACGTCGCGATTGACAGCGCGGGCAGCGTCTTCCGGAGCCAGCTGGCGGAGCCATAATTGGTCACCCGGGCGATATTCGCCGTGGGGATAATCGACAGTCATGACCACCAGCGCGCCGTCTCCGCCCAGATCGGTGGCGAGCATGGCATCCCGCGTCGTGCCGAGCGCTTCCGCGCCGGATTGCCCAAGCGTCGCCACCACCTGCGGGTGGCCTGCCTTTTCCGAGCGAACAAGCATCTCCGGCTCGACTCCGAGGGCCGCACCGATCCGTTCCATCCATTTCAGCGAGAGGTTGCGCATGCCCGTTTCCAAACGGCCGAGAGTCTGCGGCGTGGTTGGCGGGTCGCACGCTTCGGCAAGGTCTGCCAGGGTCATTCCCTTCTGCTTGCGTATATCGCGGATACGGTTGATCACATCCAACTCCCTGCTAACCAAATCGGTGATTTGTCTTTCCTACATTAACCGCTTCAACGCAAGGTCGGTCCGCACAATCTGGAGACAAAGGCATGCATAAAGAGCTGGTCGAACGCGAACTGACAGAAGTAGGGCCGAGGCGCGGAGGATCGGTCAGGGGAAAAAGGCGCACAGTAACGGTAAACCTGCGCGAATCCCCGCTCACATGGCTGCATGCGCGTGGACACCTCGATTACCGCCTGTTCGATGCAGGCGAGCGGCTGAGAGCGGATTACGAACGTGCCCAGCTATCGCCATCGGTCACAATGCGCTGGGACCCGGTGCGGGTCGACTGCGGCGGCGGTGACGGCCTGACACCGACGGAGCGCCAGCTATCCGCCAAGGCACGTTTCGACGGAGCGATGGCCGAAGCCGGGAATGGCCTCAGTGACATTCTCTGGCGTGTCGCCTGCGCCTGCGAAAACCTGCCCGAAGCCGAAAGGGATCTTGGCTGGCCTGCACGTAGCGGCAAGCTTGTGCTCAAGCTCGCGCTCGACCGGGTTGCCGATTTTTACAGGATCGAATGAATGCCCTGGACAGTGTCAACTGTGTCAACCTGACAGCTTTATGTCTCTAGTGCCTGAACTATCTCGTCACGCAGGATCGGCAGGACTTCCGCTTCGAACCACGGGTTCTGTTTCATCCAGATCGCACTCCGCCAGGCAGGGTGGGGCAGGGGGAAGAAGTGCGGGAGGAATTCGCGAAAAGCCCGGACGCGTTCGGTCATCGGCATTTTTCGCGTATCGGGCAGGTAATACGCCTGGGCATAGGTGCCGACCAGCAAGGTCAGCCGCTGGTCGGGCAGGACGTCGAGCACCCGCTGGTGCCATTGCGGCGCACACTCGGGGCGAGGCGGATTGTCACCGCCACTTGCCTTGCCGGGATAGCAAAAACCCATCGGCACCAGCGCGACGCGCGCAGCATCGTACATCTGGACTTTCGACAGGCCCGTCCATTCGCGCAGCCGGTCGCCGCTCCTGTCGTCCCAGGGAATGCCGGTCTCGTGGACTTTCGACCCGGGTGCCTGGCCGATGATGAGCAGGCGCGCCGTGGGGGAGAAGCTGGCGACCGGGCGGACCCCATGGGGGAGGTGAGCGGCGCAAAGGCGACAGCCTGCTATTTCGCGGACGAGTTCTTCGTGGCTCAAAGCGCCTCGACCTGCTCGGCCAGCTCCAGCCAACGTTCCTCGGCCGCTTCCTTCTCGGTCCGCGCATTTTCGATGCCTTTGGAGACATTGGCGAAGCGTTGCGGATCGGAAGTGTAGAGATCGGGGTCGGCGAGGATCTGCTCACCGCGCGCAATCGCGGCTTCCAGTTCCTCTATCCGCGCGGGCAACAGCTCGTAATCGCGCTGGTCCTTATAGGACAGCTTGGTTGGCTTTGACGGCGGGGGTGGAGGCGCGGGCTTGTCCTCGTCTCTGGCGGTTTTCGCCTTTCCGGCGACCGGTTGCTGCCGCTTCGCCTGCCAGTCTTCATAGCCGCCCGCGACCACATCGACCTTGCCCGTACCATCGAGGCCCAGCGTGATGGTCACTGTACGGTCGAGGAAGTCGCGGTCGTGGCTGACGATCAGCACGGTGCCTTCGTAATCGGCGATGACTTCCTGCAGCAGGTCGAGTGTTTCAAGGTCGAGATCGTTGGTCGGCTCGTCGAGCACGAGGAGGTTGGATGCCTTGGCGAACTCGCGCGCCAGCAGCAGGCGCGACCGCTCGCCGCCCGAAAGCACCGAAACCTTCATGTCGACGATCTTCGGGTCGAACAGGAATTCCTTCAGATACCCCTGCACGTGCTTGCGTACTCCGCGCACATCGATCCAGTCGCCGCCTTCGGCCAGCACCTGCCGCACGGTCTTGTCGGCGGTGAGGAGCTGCCGCTGCTGGTCGATCATCACGCCGGTCAGCGTTTTGGCGATCTCCACCGCGCCGCTGTCTGGCTCAAGCTCGCCGGTGAGCATCTTGAGCAGCGTCGTCTTGCCCGCCCCGTTCGCGCCGACGATGCCGATCCGGTCGCCGCGCTGGATGCGAAGGGAGAAGGGCTTGATGATGGTGCGATCGCCGTAGGCCTTGGTGATCCTGTCTGCGGTGATGACGGACTTGGACTTGAACTCCTCCTCCGTCGCAAGCTTGAGCTTGGCGGTCCCGCCCGCAGAAATCATCGATGCCCGCTGCGCGCGCATCTCCCACAGCTTTTCGAGGCGGCCCTGATTGCGCTTGCGCCGCGCGGTGACGCCGCGTTCGAGCCAATGCGCCTCGAGCTTGAGTTTCGCGTCCAGCTTCTCCGCCGCACGCGCTTCCTCGGCATAGACCTGCTCTTCCCAGGCCTCGTAGCCGCCAAAGCCGACTTCCTTTCGACGCAGCTTTCCGCGGTCGAGCCAGATGGTCGCGCGCGTCAGGCGCTTGAGGAAAGTGCGGTCGTGGCTGATGACGACGAAGGCACCCTTGTAGCGGTCGAGCCAGCTTTCGAGCCAGTCGATCGCGCCGAGGTCGAGGTGGTTGGTCGGCTCGTCCATCAGCAGCAGGTCGGGTTCCTGCGCCAGCGCGCGCGCAATGGCGGCCCGGCGTCTTTCGCCGCCACTTGCGCCGCTCGTCTCGCGGCTCATGTCGATGCCCAGCTGGCCTGCAATGGCCTCGACTTCGAATTCCTGCGGCGCATGGTCGCCGTCCAGCGCCCAGTCCATTAGAGTGGTGTGACCGGAAATGTCCGGGTCCTGTTCGAGCAGGACGATCTTCGCGTGCGGCTTGACCTTGCGGGTACCCGCATCAGTCTCGATCTGCCCGTCGATCATGCGGAACAGCGTGGTCTTGCCCACGCCGTTGCGGCCGATCAGTGCCAGGCGGTCACGAGGGCCGACATGCAGGTCGAGCGGCGGGTTGTCCGGCCCGCCGAACAGCCATTTGCCGCCCTGCTGCAGGGCCATGCCTTCGAGACTGAGGATAGGGGGCTGTGCCATAGGGGGCGCGAGGTAGTCGCGCTGTCCCCATGCTGCAAGCGCTTAGCGTGCCGCTTTTTGCGCCTCCACCATCTGCGCCACATCTTCGAGCAGCGCTGGCGCGTCGTAAACCACGCCGTCCTTGATGGTCCAGCGGACGCCCCCGACCTGCTCGATCTCTCCGCTGTCGTAATTCAGCCTCGTATGACCGGTGCCGTAGAGCAGCTTGAGATTGTCGAGAGGATTGCCCGGCACGATCACCAGATCAGCCAGCTTCCCGGTCTGAATGGTGCCCATGGGCGGGGCCTCCCCACGCGGTTCATAGATTTCCTGGGCTCCTGCGACAGTGGCGGCGCGCATGACCTCCAACGGCGAGAGACCGGCCTCGCGAAGCATCTCCAGTTCGCCGATATAGGCGAAGCCCCAGGTCTGGTAGATATAGCCCGGATCGCTGCCCACAGTGACGCGTCCGCCCCGGCGATGGAACTCGGCGGTGAGATCGAACCAGTAGCGATAGAACTTGCGCCAGGCGACTTCGTCCTCGGTACTCCAGTCCTTGTAATAGCTGCCGTGATTGGTTGCGCTGGGCGCATAGAAATCCATCAGGCTGGGCAGCGTATAGCGGGAATGCCAATCGCGGTTCTTCGCCGCCATGACGTCGCGGCTGGCGGAATAGATGTTGAATGTCGGGCTCAGGGTCACGTCGCTTTTCACGAGGAAGTCGACATATTCGTCCCATTCCTCGCTGCCCGGCTCGACCACCTGATCGGCCAGCCGTGCGACCCAGCCGAAGCGCGATTGTTCGTCGCTGTAGTTATAACCCTGCGGATAGCGGGGCAGGGCATTGTCATCGAGCAGGCTTTCGAAATGTCCGTAGAAATGGGTGATGCCGTCCATCCCGAGCTCGACGGCCTTGCGCGCATTCACGCGCTGCACTCCTGGCTGCGCAAGGTGGGCGACAGTGCCGAGGCCCTGCTTGTCCGCTTCGTCCAGCGCTGCTTCCAGAATGGCAGGTTCGAGCGAGTTGAAAAACTTGATGCCCCAATATCCCTGCGCCTTCGCCCAGCGCACCCAGGCACGCGCCTGCGCCTCGCTGTCGATCGCGCCGCCGCCCCATTTGTCGCCCATGGCGGCATAGGGGAACAGGCGCGGGGCGGTGATGGTATTGGCGGCGCTGCGGCGGCTATCGGACAGGTCCGGTTGGTCCGGGCCCCAGTAGAAGGACACGCCCCGGACGCTAGTGACCCCATGGGCGAGCCATAGCTTGTAGCCATAGGCAGGCTGCGGGGCCTTGCCCGTATCGCCGTTGTGCCCATGCGTATCGACGAAGCCTGGCAGCACGGTCATTCCCTGAGCATTGATGATCCGTCCGGCGCGTGCCCGAACTTCGTCAGGCGCGCTGCCACCGTGGATCGCGGTAATGCGATTTCCCTCGACCACGATATCCACCGGCCCGGTCGGCGGCGCACCCGAACCTTCGATCATGTTGGCACCCGAAATGATCAGCAAGGGGAAGGGGCCTTCGCCTTCGCTCCGATCCGGAACCCGATCCATCGGCTGGGCCGCAAGCTGCGTTGCAGCCAGCGCTGCCCACATAATCGCTGCAAATTTCGGTAATCTGACCACTACTCTTCCCCTGCTCTGCCGCTGGCTAGCGACCAATTTCCTTTCGGGCAAAGCATTTAGCGGAACGGCTTCGTTCAGCCGTGCGTAAAGGTGCAAAGTGGACATACCCGCTCGACAAAAGGAGATTTGCCCATGACGCGTTATGCCGTTCCAGCCCTGATGCTTACTGCCGCCGTTCCGATGAGCGCCCACGCCGCCGAAGTACAGATCGCGTCATCCGGCCCTGTGGTCGAACTGACCGTGATGGAAGAAGTGGAGGCCGAACCGGATATCGTAACGGTGGGCGCTGGGGTGACGACCAATGCACCGACCGCCGTGGAGGCGCTGCGCCAGAATTCGCAGGCGATGCGCGCGGTGATCGACCGTATCAAGTCGCTGGGCGTGGCGGAGCGCGATATCCAGACCAGCAGCATCAACCTCAATGCGCGCTACGATTACGACCAGCAGCGGCAGGAACAGATGTTCCGCGGGTATCAGGCCAGCAACCGTGTCACGGTCAAGCTGCGCGAGATCGAGGAAACGGGCGAAGTGCTGGACGCGCTGATCGCGGCAGGGGCGACCGACCTCAATGGTCCGCAGTTCAGTCTCGAAGATGACGAGGCCGCCAAGGCTTCGGCCCGCCGTGCCGCAATGCAAAGGGCTGAAGCGCAGGCGCGTGAATACGCCTCGATGGCAGGGTATTCGAACGTCCGCCTGCTGGAGATCAACGAATCCATCCAGGGCCGTTCGGGTCCGCAGCCGATCGTGGTCACCGGCAGCCGCATGATGGCGAAGGACGAATCTGCACCGGTCGAACCGGGCCTCGTGAGCACGGGCATCAGCGTCACGGTGAAATACGAGATGACCCGCTGAACCGGTGTGAACAAGGATATTCACACCTTGTTCAATGCTCCGCCGATAGGCACACAGCCATCATGAAACCGATCCTCGCATCCTTGCTCGCCTTTGGCCTCATTGCCGGGCCGCTTACTGCCACCCCGGCGGAAGCGCAGCGTCGTTCCGATCAGGGCGAAGCGCGCAAGGAAATGCGCGCAGGCAATATCCTGCGCGCTCGCGAGATCGAGAATCGCGTTCTGCCGATGATGAAGAATGCGGAATATCTGGGTTTCGATTACGATTCGACGGCCATGGCCTATCGCCTTAAATTCATTCGCGACGGACGTGTGCTCTATGTCGATGTGGACGCCCGGACGGGCCGGATCCTGCGTCGCAGCCGCTGAGTATTCGGCGATCAGAAACCTCGTTCATCTTGACGCGTTCATCTACATGAACGACATGCGCAAGATTATTAGCGAGGACGGAAATTCATGAGAATCCTGATCGTCGAAGACGAGCCGACGCTCGGCCTGCAGCTCAAGAGCACGCTGGAACAGAACGGCTATGCGATCGACCTGTCGACCGATGGCGAAGACGGGCATTTTCTCGGTTCGACCGAGGATTACGATGCCGTGATCCTGGATCTGGGCCTGCCGGAGATCGACGGGCTGACCGTGCTCGGCATGTGGCGCAAGGAAGGGCGAAAGTTCCCTGTCCTTGTTCTCACCGCGCGTGACAGCTGGTCCGACAAGGTGGCCGGTCTCGATGCGGGCGCGGACGATTATCTCGCCAAGCCTTTCCAGACCGAGGAACTGATCGCCCGCCTGCGTGCGCTTATCCGCCGCGCTTCGGGCAATACCTCCAGCGAACTGACCGCCGGCGACGTGCGTCTCGACACACGTTCGGGGCGGGTGACATTGAAGGGTGAACCGGTCAAGCTGACTGCGCAGGAATACAAGCTGCTGTCCTATCTCATGCACCACAAGGGCAAGGTAGTCAGCCGCACCGAACTGATCGAACACATTTACGATCAGGATTTCGACCGCGATTCGAATACGATCGAGGTCTTCGTCACACGCATCCGCAAGAAGCTGGGTGCAGAGGTAATCACAACGATCCGTGGACTCGGTTACAGCCTCGACGACCCCGCTGACCAGCCGCGCGCATCCTGAAGAAGGTGTGGGCGGGGCGCGTCCGGCGGCGGGTTCCCCGCACGCAGACGCCGCTGCGTCCGCATCCGATGGCGATCCCGTCACCGTAGCCACGCCTGCCCCGCGGCGAAGCCTGGCCGCGCGCATGATGGCGATCGCGGCAATCTGGATATCGGTATTGCTGCTTGGCGGAGGTTTTGCGCTCGAAAGGGCGCTCACCAGCCAGGTCCAGAACAATTTCGACGACCAGCTCGAATACGTCCTCACCGCCCTGATCGCTTCGGCAGAGGTCGACGATTGGGGAGACGTGCGTTTCTATCGTTCGCTCGGCGACCAGCGCTTTCTCGAGGTCAACAGCGGCGTGTACTGGCAGATTACCGGGCCGGGCAGGGATCCCTATCCCAGCCGCAGCCTGTGGGACCGGACACTGGAGGTGCGGGGCGGCGATGTGGACGACGCGCCCCACTTTTACGACAGCAACCAGTTCCCCGACGAACCGCTGCGCGTGGTGGAGCGCAATATCATCCTGCCGGACAGCGAAACGCGCTGGACCTTTACCGTCGCTTCGGCGCGGGAAGAACTGGACTTCCAAATATCGCGCATCCGCTCGATCCTGGTCTGGAGCTTCGCGGCGCTCGGCCTCGGACTGTTGATCATGGCCGTGCTGCAAAGCTATTACGGGCTGTCCCCGCTCCGCCGTGTACGCGCTGCAATCCAGTCGATGCGCTCCGCCGGGGCCAACCGGATCGACGATCCGCTACCACTCGAGGTCGAGCCGCTGGTGGAGGAAATCAACGCGCTTCTGGCCCATAGCGAAAGGCAGGCGGAAGAGGCCCGCACCCATGCAGGCAATCTCGCCCACGCACTCAAGACCCCGCTGACGGTTCTGACCAATGCGGCAACGGCGCATGATCCCAAACTTTCGGACCTCGTCTGCCGCGAGACGAAAACCATGCAGCGTCACGTCGAGCATCACCTTGCCAGGGCAAGAGCAGTCGGGCGGCGCGCATCGGGGCATACCCGCGCCGAAGTCTGGCCCAGCGTGCAAAGCGTATTGCGTGCGGTGACGAGGATTTACGAGGATACGCGCTTCGACCTGGACGGAAACCGCCATGCCGCCGTCGCCATGGAGCGCCAGGATCTCGACGAAATCCTCGGCAATCTGATCGAGAATGCCGCAAAATATGGTGGAGGCAGCGTATTCGTCACCGTCGACGCGCAGCCGGGCTCGGAGCAGTGCATTATCTGGGTGGAAGATGACGGCCCCGGCATCCCCGAAGCGCAGCGCGAGCGGATTTTCGATCGCGGTGCGCGGCTGGACACGGGCAAGCCGGGCACCGGACTGGGCCTGGCCATTGTCCGTGATGTGGCGGAAATCTATGCGGGCACGGTTGAACTGAGTGAAAGCGAAGACCTGGGCGGTCTGATGGTAACCTTGCGCCTGCCGCGGCCGGGTATCTAATTCACGCGCTGTTCAATCCGTCGCTGACATAACACGTGTCATGGACAAGATCGCACCCCGTAAATTCCCCGCGCTTCGCATGGGGCTCGTCATGGCTTCCGGCCTGGCATTGTCAGGCTGCGCCACGATGCTCGATCCCTATGGCTCCAGCGTATCGGTGGGCGTGGGATATAATTCGGGCGGGTACTACGATCCCTATTACGACCCGTATTATGACTCCTATTACGGCTGGTACGACGACTATTATTACCCCGGCACCGGCTACTACGTATACGACCGGCGCGGCCATCGTCACCGCTGGAACGACCGCCACCGCAACTATTGGATAGCGCGGCGCGGTGGTGCCCGTGACATTCGCGATAACTGGGGCGGCTACAGGCGTGATCGCGATGGACATTACCGCGATCATCGTTCCGGCGGCCGCCGCGACAGGAACGAAGGTTTTGCTGCTGGCGCTGTGCGCGGTGCGGCAGAAGCCGCATCACGCAACCAGCGCCGGGAAGCCCGCGAGTCCAGGCGACAAGGTCGGGTCCCGCCTGCCGCGACTGGCGCGAGACAGGTTCGTCCTGCCCCGCCGCAGTCCCGTGCGCCCGCCCGGGCGGAACGTCCTGTACGGCAACAGCGGCGCACGACTGCCGTCCCCAATCCGTCAGGCAGGGACCGCAAGCACGACGATTAGGCTTCGTCCTGCCGCGCCCTTTCGTGGTGGCGGATAACCTCGTCGATGATGAAGCGTAGGAATTTCTCGCTGAACTCCGGGTCTAGCTCGCTCTCTTCGGCCAGGCGGCGCAGCCGGGCGATCTGCTCGGCCTCGCGCGCCGGATCGGCCGGGGGCAAAGTAGCTTTCGCTTTATAGGCGCCGACCGCCTGCGTGATCCGGAATCGTTCGGCGAGCATATGGACCAGCGCGGCATCGATATTGTCGATGCTCTTGCGAAAGCTCGCGAGCGTTGGGTCTTCGGCGGAGGGTTGTTGCGCGTCCTGCGTCATCGCTTGCCAGATTAGCGCCAATCCGGCTCTTGCCAAGAAAGGTTAGGCAGGACATGGCCAAGCTGACATGACAGCAGACGTCGTTCCCCTGCCGCGCCAGGCCCCGCAGCCCTCGATCGAGCCCATGCTGGCGCTGACCGCGCAGGGCATGAATCAAGTCAACCAGGTCATTCTCGACCGGATGCAGAGCGAGGTACCCCTGATTCCCGCACTGGCCGGGCATCTGATCTCCGGCGGTGGCAAGCGCCTGAGGCCGATGCTGACCCTCGCGGGCGCTGAACTGGTGGGGTATACCGGCGCACGTCATTACAAGCTCGCCGCCGCGGTGGAGTTCATCCACACCGCCACCCTGCTGCATGACGATGTCGTCGACGGCAGCGACCTGCGGCGCGGCAAGGCGGCGGCGAACATCATTTTCGGCAATCCCGCCACTGTGCTGGTCGGAGATTTCCTCTTCAGCCGCAGTTTCGAGCTGATGACCGAGGACGGCAGCCTGAAGGTGCTCAAGATTCTCTCGGGCGCCAGCGCGATCATCGCCGAGGGGGAGGTCGACCAGCTGACTGCCCAGCGCAAGATCGATACGAGCGAGGAACGCTACCTCCACATCATCCGCGCCAAGACCGCCGCGCTTTTCGCCGCCGCCAGCCGTATTGCGGCCGTGGTCGCCGAAAGTAGCGAGGAGGAAGAGCGCGCGCTCGACGAATATGGCCGTAATCTCGGGGTCGCCTTCCAGCTGGTCGACGATGCGCTCGATTACGATTCGGATGCTGAAGAAATGGGCAAGGATCGCGGCGACGATTTCCGCGAAGGCAAGATGACCCTGCCGGTCATCCTCGCCTATGCCCGCGGAAGCGAGGAAGAGCGGGAATTCTGGAAGGCCGCCATCGGCGGTTTCCGCACATCGGACGCCGATCTGGAAGAGGCGATCCGCCTGATCGACAGCCACAACGCCGTCGCCGACACCAAGGCCCGCGCGCGGCATTTCGCACAGCGCGCTATCGATGCCCTGTCGATCTTCCCCGATGGCAAGGCCCGCCGCGCCATGACGCAGGCCGCGCTTTTCGCGGTTTCACGGGGGTATTGATCGCGCGACCGAAAGTGTAGGACGCCCGCGTGTCCGATCCACTTCCCATACAAGATGCCTTGCCCGATCTGATTGCGGGCGTGCGAAACAGGAATGGCCTGGTCTTGGTCGCGCCGCCCGGGGCGGGCAAGACAACCGCAGTCGCGCCGGCGCTGCTTGGCGAAGATTGGTGCACCGGCACGATCATCCTGACTTCGCTTCGCCGCGTTGCCGCACGTGCGGCGGCGGAGCGCATGGCACAGATGCTGGGCGAGAAGCCGGGCGAGACCATCGGCTATCTCACCCGCCTCGACAGCAAGCGCTCTGCCAGGACACGGGTGCTGGTGGTGACCGAAGCGATCTTCGTAAACACCATCCTTGGCGATCCCGAACTGTCCGGCATCTCCGCCGTGCTGTTCGACGAGGCGCATGAGCGGCATCTCGATAGCGACCTTGGATTGGCGCTGGCGCTGGAGACTCAGGCCGTGCTGCGCGAAGACCTGCGTGTCCTCGTCATGTCGGCGACCATCGACGGGTCGCGTTTTGCCTCGCTGATGGGCGAAGACACGCCTGTGATCGAAAGCCAGGGCCGCGCATATCCGCTGGACATCCGCTGGCTGGGTTCCTCACCCCAGACGCGTATGGAAGACGCAGTAACCGCTGCGATTGCTACCGCCTGGCGTGAGGAAGAGGGCGATATCCTCGCCTTCCTGCCCGGAGTCGGCGAGATCGAGCGGACCCGCGAGCGACTGGCGAACCGGCTGCCCAAGGCGCTGGTCCTGCCGCTTCACGGCCAGGTCCAACCCGCCGACCAGCGTGCTGCCATCCGCCGCGATCCCGAAGGCCGCCGGCGGATCGTGCTGGCAACCGCGATTGCCGAAACCTCGCTAACGCTGGACGGGGTTTCCGTGGTGGTCGATGCGGGCCTGTCGCGCCGTGCCGAATTCGACCGGGCAGCCGGGACGACGCATCTCGTGACCCACCGTGCCAGCCAGGCTGCCGCCGCACAGCGGGCCGGGCGCGCGGCGCGGCAGGGGCCGGGGGTAGCGTACCGCCTGTGGGAGGAAGCCGGACATGCGGGGAGGCCTGTTTTCGATCCGCCCGAAATGGAGACTGCCGACCTGGCACCGCTGGTGCTCGACCTCGCCAAATGGGGGACGAGCGATCCGGCAAGCCTGCAATGGCTCGACCCGCCGCCAACCGCCTCGGTTTCGGCGGCGCGCCAGACACTCGAAGGGCTCGGTGCGCTGGACGGGGAAGGGCGTATTACGGAGCGGGGGCAGAAACTAGCGGGTCTGCCGCTCGATCCGTCCTCGGCTGCGATGGTGCTGTTTGGCGCAGAGCATGGCGCGGCAGACACTGCTGCACGGCTGGCGCTGCTCCTGCAGGAGCGCGGGCTGGGCGGGCGCGGCGAGGATCTCGAAGCCCGCCTTGCCCGGTGGAACGGCGATCGCGGAGCGCGCGCCGAGGCCAGCCGCAAGCTGGCCGAACGATGGGCGAAGCTGGCGAACACGTTGACCCAGCGGCGTGAGAGGCGTGACGTCCCGCCGGCAATCCTCCTTGCCGCAGGTCGTCCAGACTTCGTGGCCAAACGCCGCGATCCTTCGGGCGAGAACTGGCTTGCTGCGGGCGGACGCGGTTTCATGCTCGATCCGGCATCCTCTCTGGCGCGCGCCGAATTCCTGGTGATCGGCGATGCGCAGGGACAGGCGAAAGGCGCGCGGATTACCTCCGCTATCGCTCTTGAAGAGCGCGATCTGGAACTCTGGCTGGACGAGCGGATCGAACGCCGCCCGGTCCTGCGCTGGAAAGGCGATCGAGTCGAAACGCTGCTGGAGAAGCGGATGGGCGCGATAACGCTCGCTGCCGGCCCCGATCCCGACCCCGATCCACAGGCGCTTGTGGATATGCTTGTGGAAAAGGCGTTGAAGAACGTGGCAAAACTTGTTCCTGCCGACCTGCAGGCGCGCGCCGCCTTCATCGGACTGGACGCGTTCGCTGCCTCCAAGCTGGCCGAGACCGCCGATGTATGGCTGGCACCGCTGCTCGGGGGGCGGCGCGATTGCGACGTGCCCAGGGGAAAGCTCGTCGATGCGCTGCTCGGCATGCTCGATTGGGACACCCGCCAGCGGCTCGACCGCGAGGCGCCGCGTGAATTCACCTCGCCTGCCGGAACCTCACACCGGATCGACTATACCGGAGACGATGCGCCGAGCGTCGAAGTCCGCGTGCAGGCGCTGTTCGGACTGGATCGCCATCCGGTTGTGGGCAGAACCCCGCTCCTGCTCAAGCTGACCAGCCCCGCCGGACGCCCGATTCAGGCGACCCGCGACCTGCCCGGCTTCTGGCGCGGCAGCTGGGACGATGTGCGTAAGGACATGAAAGGCCGCTATCCCAAGCACCGCTGGCCTGAGGAGCCCTGGACGGAAAAGCCCAGTTTGAAGACCAAGAACGCCTTTTCAAGAAGCGAAGGCTGAATTACAGGGCACCACATGACCGCCAGAATCTATCAGCGACCCAAGAATGCGATGCAGTCGGGCAGGGCCCGTACCGATGAATGGGTGCTCGAATTCGAGCAATCCGAGGCGCGTCACGCAGAC
The DNA here is from genome assembly GCF_056857815.1 of Qipengyuania sp. B-5. Lineage (NCBI taxonomy): Bacteria > Pseudomonadati > Pseudomonadota > Alphaproteobacteria > Sphingomonadales > Erythrobacteraceae > Qipengyuania > Qipengyuania sp. B-5. Next base: position 18,841 of record NZ_JBSXNU010000049.1, read on the forward strand.
CCGTTGATGGGCTGGACCGGCAGCAGCGATACGCAGGCGCAGGTGTTGCTGACGTTTCCGACCAAGGAAGAGGCGAAAGCCTATGCCGAGAAATACGGCATCGCCGCTCGCGTTCACGCCACGCCTCCCAGGTCTCTCAAGATCCAGGCTTACGCCGACAACTTTCGGTGATTGATTTCTAGCTCCCACATCGCCATATGGCGCGCCGGGAGTCGGGTGGACGTTTGCGTTCGCTCACCGGGTCAGGTCCGGAAGGAAGCAGCCCAGGTGAATTGCGGCGGGTCGCTCGGCTCCTTTATTTTCCCACACCCTTCATGACATTCGGCGCGTCTGCGCCTACCTAAACCTGCATGGGTGATTCACCGGATAGTACTGACGGCCTTCCCTGGGAGACCGATGCGGAAGAGGATGCGCCGAGCGCCGCCGAACTGGAGGCCGCGGGGCAGAATTCGATGTTCGGCGATGCGACCGAGCCCGAGGCGCCGCCTGCTCCTGCCGAGGAACCGGCAAAGGAACCTGCCGAAGCGGCAGCGGTCCCGACTGAAGACTCCACCGCTCCCTCTGCCGAACCGGCACAGCCCTATCGCGTACTCGCGCGCAAATACCGTCCGCAGACATTTGCCGAGCTGATCGGGCAGGATGCCATGGTCCGCACACTGGCCAATGCGATCGCGCGCGACCGGCTGGCCCATGCCTTCCTGATGACCGGCGTTCGCGGGGTCGGCAAGACCTCGACCGCGCGCCTCATCGCCAAGGCGCTGAACTGCATCGGGCCGGACGGGAAGGGCGGTCCCACGATCAGCCCCTGCGGCGTGTGCGAGCCGTGCACGGCCATCGCCGAAGGCCGCCATATCGACGTGATCGAAATGGACGCCGCCAGCCATACCGGCGTCGACGACGTGCGCGAGATCATCGAGGCGGTACGCTATGCTGCGGTCAGTGCGCGTTACAAGATCTACATCATCGACGAGGTCCACATGCTCTCGCGCAACGCCTTCAACGCGTTGCTCAAGACGCTGGAAGAACCGCCCGCGCATGTGAAGTTCCTCTTCGCAACGACCGAGGTCGATAAACTGCCGGTAACGGTGCTCAGCCGGACGCAGCGGTTCGACCTGCGGCGCATACCGGTCGAATTGCTCGAGGCGCATTTTACCGAGATTTGCCGCAAGGAAGGCGTCGAGGCGGAGGAAGAGGCGATCCACATCGTCGCCAATGCCGCCGAAGGTTCGGTGCGTGACGGGCTGTCGATCCTCGACCAGGCAATCGCCCATGCCGACATGGATACCGGCGGCATGGTCACGGCGGAGCGCGTGCGCGACATGCTGGGTCTCGCCGACCGGGGCGCACAGCGGCGGCTCTTCGCGCACATCCTCAATGGCGATGCGAAGGCCACACTGACTGCGGTGGACGACCAATATGCGCTCGGTGTCGAGCCGCTGGCACTGATGCGTTCGTTGATGGACCTCACGCATCGGATTGCGCTCGCGCAGGTTTCGGGCGGAGAAGCCGATGCGACCACTGCCGAGGAACGCGAACAGCTGACCGAATGGGCGGAGCGTCTCTCTGTCGGCCAGGTCCACCGCTTGTGGCAACTCCTGCTCAAGGGGCACGAGGAAGTGCGGCAGGCGCCCGATCCGCTGGTGTCGGCGCGCATGGCGCTGCTGCGCGTGCTGCACGCCTCAGACATGCCCGATCCCGGCAAGCTGGCCAAACAGATCGAGGAACTCGCAGCGCGCGGGCCGGCCCCTGCAAGCGAGGCGGGCGAAGGCGGGGCGAGCGCTCCGGCGGCCTCGCTCGATTGGGAAGAGCTGGTCGAGAAGGTCTCTGCGGCCGGAAAATTGCAGGCCGAAAGTATCATGCGCTTGCAAATCCGCCCGATCAGCGTGGAGATGGGCAGGCTGGTCTACGCCCGTGACGCGAAATATTCCGATGCCATCGAACCGGTCTTGCGCGATGCACTCTATGCAGTGACCGAGACCCGCTGGCAGCTCGAAACGGGCGATCCGGAGCAGGCGCGACCCTCGATGGTCGAGCGCGAAAAGTCCGAGCGCGAGGCTGCAAAAGCGGCCATGCGAGAACATCCCATGGTGAAAGCGGTTGAAGCTGCCTTTCCCGATGCCGAAATAATCGAAGACGGCGCCGAACTCCCCCCGATCCGGCGCGAGGTTCCCTGGAACCGCAGAGCATGAGGACGATCCTATGAAGTCGATGGAAGAAATGATCGCTGCCGCGCAGAAGGCGGCCGAGCAGATCCAGACCCAGATGAACGATGTGCAGGCCAAGCTCGACAATATCGAGGTCGAAGGCGCGGCAGGCGGCGGTCTGGTCAAGGTGCGTGCCACAGCACGCGGACGCATCATCGGCGTGACGATCGACGAAAGCCTGATGAAGGTGGAAGAAAAGCAGATGGTCGAAGACCTCGTGGCCGCAGCTTTCAACGATGCGCGCGACAAGGCGGACCGCAAGTCGGCCGAGGAAATGGAAAAGATCCAGGGTGGCATGGGCCTGCCGCCGGGCATGAATATTCCCGGATTTGGGTAACGCTTCTACGCTCCGGCACGGGCTGCTGTCCTACATCTGTGACCCCGTGCTAGCGCCGGATGGCATGCCTGTTTTCGAGCCTGTTCGGCCGTCGAATCTCCCGCTGCACAAGTTGTCAGGTTTTTGCCTCCTGGACAGTGGTCCATGCGGTCCATGTCTCGGATTGCAGCTGCCGAAGCTAAACGGATCGCGCTGTGCACAGCTTAACCCGGGGCGGACATTGCGCCCGGGCGGTCCGCTACCCATATTCCCTCGCGAGACGCAGGCCCCGCTCCGGGCCGCAAATGGACTGATTATATGACCGAGACCTTTCCCCTCCTTCCCCTGCGCGACATTGTCGTTTTTCCCGGCATGGTCGTCCCGCTCTTCGTCGGGCGCGACAAGTCGGTTGCGGCGCTCGAAGCTGCGATGGAAGGTTCCAAGGACATTTTCCTCCTGTCGCAGCTCGATCCGGGCTGTGACGATCCCGAAGCCCGCGATCTTTATGACACCGGTGTGATCGCGCAGGTTCTCCAGCTGCTCAAGCTGCCCGACGGCACCGTCCGCGTGCTGGTCGAAGGGCAGGAACGTGCCAAGCTGCACGAACTGCGCACGGTCGGCGAATATGTCGCCGCCGAAGTTTCGATGATCGAGGAGCCGACCGCTTCGGGCACCGAGATCAGCGCGATGATGCGCCAGGTGATCGAACAATTCGGCGAATATGCCAAGCTCAACAAGAAGATCGGCGACGATGCTGCCGAACAGCTCGGCGAGATCGACGATGCAGGCGAGCTGGCCGATACCATTGCTGCCGCCATTCAGGCCAAGGTCTCCGACAAGCAGTCCCTGCTGGTCGAAACCGATCCGCTGAAGCGCCTTGAAATGGTGATGTCCTTCATGGAAGGCGAACTGTCGGTCCTGCAGGTGGAGCGCCGCATCCGTGGCCGCGTGAAGCGGCAGATGGAGAAGACCCAGCGCGAATATTACCTCAACGAGCAGTTGAAGGCGATCCAGAACGAGCTGGGCGACGGCGACGAGGACGGCGGCAACGAGATCGCCGAGCTGACCGAGAAGATCGGCAAGACCAAGCTCAGCAAGGAAGCGCGCGCCAAGGCCGAAAGCGAGCTGAAGAAGCTCAAGGCCATGCAGCCGATGAGCGCCGAGGCGACCGTCATCCGCAACTATCTGGACGTGTTGCTCGGCCTGCCCTGGGGCAAGAAGAGCAAGGTCAAGAAGGATATCGGCAAGGCGCAGGAAATCCTCGACGCGGATCACTATGCGCTGGAGAAGGTCAAGGACCGGATCATCGAATATCTCGCCGTGCAGGCGCGCACCAACAAGCTGAAGGGCCCGATCCTGTGCCTCGTAGGCCCTCCCGGCGTCGGCAAGACCAGCCTCGGCAAGAGCATCGCCAAGGCGACCGGGCGGGAATTCATTCGCCAGTCGCTGGGCGGTGTGCGCGACGAAGCCGAAATCCGCGGCCACCGCCGCACCTATATCGGCTCGCTTCCGGGCAAGATCGTCAGCAATCTCAAGAAGGCGGGCAAGATCAACCCGTTGTTCCTGCTCGACGAGATCGACAAGCTGGGCCAGGATTTCCGCGGCGATCCGGCCTCGGCTTTGCTCGAGGTTCTGGATCCCGAACAGAACAACAAGTTCCAGGACCATTATCTGGAACTCGACCTCGACCTTTCGGACATCATGTTCGTCACCACGGCGAACAGCCTCAACTTGCCGCAGCCCCTGCTCGACCGCATGGAGATCATCCGGCTGGAAGGTTATACCGAGGACGAGAAGGTCGAGATCGCGACCCGTCACCTGCTCGCCAAGCAGGTCAAGGATCACGGCCTCAAGGAAGGCGAGTTCGAGCTGACTGAAGAGGCGCTGCGCGACCTGATCCGCTATTACACGCGTGAGGCAGGCGTCCGCACGCTGGAGCGCGAGCTTGCCCGGCTATGCCGCAAGAGCCTGCGCCGCATCCTCGAAGGGAAGGCGGAAAGCGTCACAATCACGCCCGAAAACCTTTCCGACTTCGCCGGTGTGCGCAAGTTCAAGCACGGTATGGGCGAAGAAGAAGCGCAGGTCGGCGCGGTTACCGGGTTGGCGTGGACCGAGGTGGGCGGCGAATTGCTGACCATCGAAAGCGTGACCACGCCGGGCAAGGGCGAGATCAAGACGACCGGCAAGCTGGGCGAGGTGATGAACGAAAGCGTTGCCGCGGCCTTCAGCTTTGTGAAGGCGCGCGCCCCGCATTACGGCATCAAGCCGAGCATCTTCCAGCGCAAGAACATCCATATCCACCTGCCCGAAGGCGCTGTGCCCAAGGACGGTCCCAGCGCGGGCATCGGCATGGTTACTTCCATCGTCTCGACCCTGTCGGGCGTTCCGGTACGGCCCGATGTGGCGATGACCGGCGAAGTGACACTGCGCGGCCGGGTTCTGCCTATCGGCGGCCTGAAGGAAAAACTGCTCGCTGCGCTGCGGGGCGGGATCAAGAAGGTCCTTATTCCCGAAGAGAACGTGAAGGATCTCGCCGAGATTCCGGCAAACGTGAAGGAGGGGCTCGAGATCGTCGCGGTATCCCACGTCGACGAAGTGCTCGAACACGCTTTGACTTCGCTCCCCGATCCGATCGAGTGGACCGAGGCGGACGATCTGGCAAGCCAGCCGGGCCACCCACAAGTGACCGGCGCATCGCCGACGGCGCATTAGCAATTGATTTGTTGCGCCGCAGCGAGATGTCTCGTTGCGGCACAACAAAAGCTCGTTTTGCCGCACAATCGGGTCTTCAAGGCCAAAAACCGCCAATTATTGCGGATTTTGCCTTTGACACGCGGGCCAAAAGCCTCTCAATTCGCTGCCTCTCGGGTGAAACGATTCACCAGGCCATAATTCAAAACTCGAATTGAGGGGGTTCTAAAGAATATGAACAAGAACGATCTGATCGGTGCTGTCGCGGAAGCTAGCGGCCTGTCGAAGAGCGACGCGTCAAGCGCTGTCGAAGGTGTGTTCGACGCTATCACCAAGTCGCTTTCTAAGGGCGATGAAGTTCGTCTGGTCGGCTTCGGCACCTTCTCGGTCGCCAAGCGCAAGGCCTCGACCGGCCGCAATCCGCGCACCGGCGAACCGATGAACATCCCTGCTTCGAACCAGCCCAAGTTCAAGGCTGGCAAGGGCCTGAAGGACGCCGTCAACTAAGACACGTTTCTGTCCTTACATAAAAACGCCGCAGTCACGCGAGTGGCCGCGGCGTTTTTCGTGTCTTCATCTATTCAGTCGAACGCAATCAGGGCCGTCGGTGCCTGTTCCGTGCGCGGGCTGATTTCCCAGACCAGCGTCTGACCTAGTGAATGCGCCGCCGGACCTTCATCGGTATTATTGGCGAGGATGCGTCCGTCAGTGACAATCGTGAACGTACCCTCGGGCACGGCGATCTTTCCTATGTCCTCATCCTCCGCCAGCTGGGCGAGACCGGCCATACCAGCCATCATGCCCTGCATCGGATTCCCGCCACCCTGTGCCGCAAATCCGGGAGCATCGATACGGACCTGATTTTCGTCGCGCAGCATTACGGTGACGAACATGCTGCCCATCGGCATCTTCTCGATCGTCGGAAAAGCGAAATCATGGGTCAGGCTGCCCGATATGCGGAAGTCGACATCGAACAGCCCGTCACCCTTGTAGGTAACCATTTCCCAGCCCCGCTGACGTTCCAGTTTGTCGGCCAGTTCCTGCGCCGCTTCGGGATCCGAAGGGTCGATCCCGCCGAGAACGGCCCTCATCTGCTCGGCCTCCTTCTCGCGTTCCGCCTCGCGTTCGCTTGCGGCCGCGTCCCATTCTGCGCGTTGTTCCTTGACTTCGGCGGGCGTGCATTCGCGGGTTTCGAATTCCTCGTCCCAGCACTCGGCCTCGAACTCTTCCGGCTGATCGGCCATTTCCGCTAGTTTCGACAGGGCGAGCATCTGGATCTCGCCGTCGTAGCTGTAGCTGAAAGCGCCATCCTGCATCAGGTGCAATTCACTGGTGAAGGCACCCGGCGTGAGCAGGCAGCCCGTGAGCGCTAGCGAACTCGCCGTAGCCAGTCCGCATGCGCGCAGCTTCATCGAAATACTCGTCACGGTGAATCCCCCTGTCTGTAGTCAGTCCCTTGTAGCTACCGCATATAGCGCGATCGCCGCCGCGTTGGACACGTTGAGGCTTTCGATTTCGTTAGAAATCGGCAATTTCGCCAAGGCATCGCAATGCGCTTCGATATTCTGGCGCATGCCTTCGCCTTCCGCGCCCAGAACAATTGCTACGGGACCTGTGGGCAACGCTTCGGCGAATGTGGTTTCTGTATGGCCGGTCAGACCGATGCGCCAATATCCTGCCTCGGCCATTTCTTCCATTGCGCGGGCGAGATTGACCACGCGAATCCATGGCAGCGTCTCGAGCGCGCCGGATGCCGATTTGGCGATCACCCCGCCTTCGGGAGGCGCGTGCCGATCCTGCGTGACGAGGGCGGCTGCGTTGAAGGCCACCGCCGAGCGCATGATCGCGCCGACATTGTGCGGATCGGTTACCTGATCGAGCACAATGATCGGACGCGCCGGATCGCCGTCGAGAACTTCGTCGAGGAAACGGTCTTCCAGCGCCGCGCACTCGAGAACCAGGCCCTGATGCGGGGCATCCTTGGCAACGAGGCGGGCGAGGTCCTGGACATCGGCATATTCGACGGGGAAATCGGCCGGCAGTTCGCCGTCGAGCGAGGCCACGCCTTCGCGCGTCGCCCAAAGCTTGCGGTGCTGCCTGTCCGGATTCTTGAGCGCCGCTTCGACCGCGTGGCGTCCCCACAGACGGACCTGTCCCGGACTTGCCCGGCCGCTTCCGCGCCCGCCCTTCATGCGGCCGGCCCGGCCCCTCAATGCGCGTTTGCGTTCGCCTTTTGCCATGCTTCATGTCCTGTAATCGAGATTGCGTCGCGCTCCTGCCAGCGAGGGCATTGACAGGCAAGCGCCGCTTCGCCAAAGGGGCGCCTCTCGGCAGGGGATGCCCCAGCGCATCCCCGCTCTTTCGCCCGTTTTCGGGAAAGATGGCGAACCGGTGTGGACAGGTGGCCGAGTGGTTAAAGGCAGCAGACTGTAAATCTGCCCGCGCAAGCGTACGCTGGTTCGAATCCAGCCCTGTCCACCACCGCCCTTTCTCAGAACATCCCCGAAAAGCCCTAGAAATCTCAGAAAACCAAGGGTATTCTGCCTTCCGATGGCCGCCTCTGTTCGCTACTATTTGCCTGCAACCGGCAGTGAGTGTGGGGAAGGTGTGGGGAAGGAAGTAGGCTTCCCCACACAGTGGCTCTCTCAATTGGCCTCCAGAAATGTGGGGAACGAGAATGGGCAAACTTACAGCAGTGGCGGTCAAGGCTGCCTTGGCGAATCCGGGCACCTATCAGGACGGCGACGGACTTTTCCTGAAAGTTGGAAAAACTGGTGCGGCTTCCTGGCTTTTGCGACTCCAGCGGGATGGCAAGCGACAAGACATTGGTCTGGGTAGTGCGAAGCTGGTGACGTTGGCCGAAGCGCGCGCGAGGTCTGCTGAACTCCGCAAAGCCGTGAAGGTTGAAAAGCGCGACGTGCTGACCGAGCGCAAGGACGAGGAAGCCGCCAAGGTCACCTTTCGCGATGCCGCTACCCAATATCACTCCGAGAACGAGGCCGGCTGGAAGAGTGATGTCTACGGTCGTCAGTGGCTGGCCAGTCTGGAGAACTACGCCTTCCCGAAACTGGGCGACATGACGACTGGCGGAATCACCGCTGCCGATATCATCTCGGTCCTCACGCCGATCTGGCAGGAAATCCCCGAAACCGCTCGCCAGGTCCGCAACCGGATTTGCGCGGTGCTTGATTACTCCCATGCAAAGGGCTGGCGCTCCACGGAGGCTCCATCGGGCAACAGCAGTTTGAAAGCGGGGCGAGGACTCCCGCGACAGGTCAAGAAACCGGCAAACCGAAAGGCGATGCCATACGTCGCCGTTCCTTCATTCTTGACCGCGTTGCGGCGCAAGCCTTCTTATTCGCGCCTTGCACTCGACCTCCTCATTCTGACGGGCGTTCGCTCGCAGGAAGTGCGCCTTGCTAGATGGGATGAATTCGATCTGGATCAGCGCCTTTGGACAATCCCAGCCGAACACATGAAGCGCAGCAGGGCGCACATCGTGCCACTGTCAGAAGCAGCTCTGGCGGTCCTTACGAAGGCTGAGGCAATGCAGATGGAGGGAGCCGAAGTGGTCTTCCCCGGCATGACAGGCAAGGCGATGTCCAACATGACGCTGCTCAAAGTCATGCGCGATATGCAGGAGCCCTTCCACGTCCACGGTTTCCGCTCCAGCTTTACCGACTGGGCCGCGAACGAAGGCTTTCCCAATGCGGTCGTCGAAGCCGCCCTGGCGCACAAGACGCCGGATGCGGTCCAAGCAGCCTATCGCCGCACCACCTATCTCGGGACGCCGGACAATCCGGGCGCACGCGTCAAGCTGATGGAAGCGTGGGGAGACTATTGCGCAGCCCATGCTGCTTCGCAGTGAGTGCATGATCTTAGCAGTTCACACTGTGCGTTGATGATTATGGCGATCTCAGGCCAAATTGGATGCTATTCATTTTCCGTGAATTGGTCGCGATGGGTGCCGCTCCAGCATTGATCCTCCCTTGAATATGTTTTCGGTTCGGACTTGTATATTCATCCAAGTGCGCCCATCTACAATGTAGCTACCAGTCGCAATCGACGGTCTTAGGCTTCCAGTTTCGAGAAGCCACCTCCTTCAGTTCCGCCTCTTAGTCGCAGCCGGTCCAATTCTGGCGCGCTGCAGTCATACTGAAGGACATAACATGACACATTTCGGCAAGATCAAGAGCTACGACAGTGGCAAGGGCACCGGCATGATCACCCCGGACAAGGGCGGCGACGCGCTGCCGTTCGGGCGGAAGGACCTGCAACAGGAAGCACAGGAGCCCAGCGTCGATCAGCGCTACGGTTACGACACCAGCGAGGTCAACGGCGGCAACAAGCGGGCCATCAACCTGCAGCCGCAGCAGGGCGAAGGTCCCAGCCTGCAGGAACAGCAGGCGCGCGCCCAGCAGGGTTAGCGCTCTATCGCGGTCGGGGCGGACAAGCCCCGGCCGCCTTTTCCTGCGAGGTGTGAGAGGAGTTCGCCATGACGCTCGATCAACTGATTTTCAATTACGAGCTCGCAAAGGCCAATGCGGCCCGGTCGGCCTCGTTGGAAGATCGGAAGACCTATTTCGATCTCGTTGGCTACTATGAAAGGCGCATCAGAGCCGTTCGGACCGAGGCGGTTCCGTCCTGGACCGGCATTTCCCGGGGCCAGCTTCCATCGGAAAGGCTCCAATAGCATGAACCAGGATACCGAAGCGCCAGGCAGCAAGGCTCAGGCGACAAACGAGTGGGAGAACGAGGGTGGCTCGGTAAAACCGATTCCATCGCCGGTATTGCCCGAAGGGATCACTGCGGTGACTGTCACCCAATACCGTGTCGGCCCATACAGATATTCCAGTCTGGAGGATGCGCTGGCCGAGCATCGGCGTCAGTCTGAAGCTCAATGAGTGCGATCCGGTCGGAGCGGGTCACGTCAACATATGCGACAATTTCCAAACCATTTGACCAGCACCATTGAAATTTTTTTGCACGCTGCTATATAGATATTGCCTAACGTCGTTTGCGACGGATTATGATTGCCGCAATGAGCGCACAAGCGCGAGATCGGCACCACTTCCATTTCATCCAACATGGCTCCGCAGCGGAATACGTCCGCGCGGATGATTTTTCGTACGCAAGGAAGATGGATTGGCGAAGGAAGAGCTCATTACGATGGAAGGTGAGATCAATGAGATCCTGCCCGATGGCCGCTTCGGCGTCACACTCGATAATGAGCATCGGCTTATCTGCTACACTGCAGGCAAGATGCGTCGCTATCGTATCAAATCGGTCGTTGGAGACCGCGTACATGTCGAATTGACGCCCTATGATCTGACCAAGGGCCGGATCGTCTTCCGCGAACGAACACCCGGGCAAGGGCCCGCTGGTGGCCGCAAACGCGGATACAGGCGCTGACACTTTAGAATAAGGCGGCGGGAAGAACCTGCCGAACATAAGAAAAATGAATGCAATGAACCTGCGCGATACGTCGCGCCCCAAACTTTCGCCGCGCTATGGCGCCATACATGCAAATGGCGCGGACCGTGACCGGACAAAATCCAGTCACATGCCGATTGCCGAGTTGCGACGTCTCGTCGCCACGATGATCGACTGAGCGACACGAGACACTCGCGGCCATGCATCAGCATTCCCGCCACAGCAGGAGAGCCGACATGGACCTCAATTATCAATATGCCGAGCACCAGCGAGCCCTTATGGGTGCGGACGGTGCCGCGAATGATGACGACCGCTTGGCCAAACTCGCGAAGGCTTCACGCATCGCTGGTCGTATCAGCGACTTCCAGCATGGGCTGGGCGCTGCCGCAGCCTGTGCCTGGAGCAAGGCCCAGTTTTCCAACTCGGTTCTGACAAAAACGGGCTCCGAAGCGATCGTCTAGTTCGCAAGAAGCCGCCCGACCAAATCTGCTCACGTTGAATTTCGACGGATATCGACGCCTGGTTAGGAAACCGGAAAATTCCGATTTTCGCGCCTTGGATATGACGACCTCCTTTCAATTGACGACTTGACGCACGACCCCTGCTCGCAATCGCGCGGACAGGCCTAAACCGTTTCTTGAAAGGAAGCGAAATGACTATCGGTACTGTAAAATTCTTCAATGGCGACAAGGGCTATGGCTTTATCCAGCCCGATGACGGCTCTGCCGACAGCTTTGTGCATATTTCTGCCGTTCAGGCGGCGGGCATGACGACGCTCGATAAGGACCAGCGGCTCAACTATGAAGTCGAGACCGGACGCAACGGTAAGGCCAGCGCGGTCAATCTCTCGGCCGCCGATTGATTCTTCATTTGAGCGCGGCGGCTCGTTCGTCGCGCTCAGATTCCTCCAAGCAGAATTGGAGCCCTAAATGGCCGACTCATATGAGTTCTACCGCGAGCGCGCGGATGCGGCGGCGGCGGCGGCAGAGAGCGCGACCCTCGACAACGTAAGAGAACGCGAAATTCGAGCGGAGAAGACCTGGCGCGGCCTCGCCGAACAGGCGCGTAAGGTGAAGCTCGATAGGGAAAAATCCCAACGGGAAAAGGGCGAGAGCCGAGATCGAGAAATCAACTCAGAGTAAACGGATCAAGTATTCGAAGAGATCTATATGTCAATGAAGCCTGATTTCGTCATGTTCCATCGTACAGACGGAACGGCAGTATCGTGTTGTGCCGAGAAAATTCTTTTCGGCGGCAGGGGCGAATGGGGGGCGATCCTGAACTTTTCAGGCGGCACTCAGATCAACGTACATGAAAATTTCGATGAAGTGATGGATATTCTGACAGCGGAAAGCTTGTAACTGAGAGTCGCAAGCACCATTTATAAGTCAGCTACCAGCCGCAATCGACGGTCTCAGGTTTCCAGTTGAGAGAAGCCACCTCCTTCAGTTTCGCCTCTTAGTCGCAGCCAGGTCAATTCTGGCGGGCTGCAAGCACATCTGAAGGAAATCACCATGACTTATTACGGCAAGATCAAGAACTACGACAGCAGCGTCGGCAAGGGCCGGATCACCCCTGAAAAGGGCGGTGACGTCCTTGCATTCCGCAAGTCCGACCTCAAGGATGAAGCCAATGCGCCCAAGCAGGACGAGCGCTACGGCTATGACGTGAAGGATGCGGACAATGGCAAGCGATATGCCATCAACTTGCATCCCCAGACTGCAGAATCGAATGAGGTCAAGGAGCAGGCCGGCAGTCAGGCTGGCTAGCGCTGATTTGCTGACGGCAACCGGGAGCAGGAACGCACTCGGTTGCCGAGCTCTCGAAAGGGGGCAGTGTCAGCCAAATGGTGGCAGCCGAGTTGGTGCAATCATCAGATAACTGAAAGACCCACGCACATGACAATCGAGAACACCGATCTTGAACGCAGGGTACTCGCTCACGAACGCATATTGCAGGCGCTTATCCGGCATATGGCTGAAGGCGAACCGGATTTTCTTTCGAGGCTCTCCCGCACTTTTGGCCGGGGCCATACACTTGGGCAGGACGAACAGGACCATGTGTCCACCAAACAGTATGGCGAACAATTCATTGAAGCGATCGAGAGGTCAATCCGCTACAGCTACGACCAGAGCTGAAGTCTTGAAGGTCTGGCATCGGTGTTCGAACATGATAGTTGTAGAAGTCGGATATGTTTAGTTCGCCGAAACAAGGGTCACGGTGAGAAATCGTGAGGCAACGGGTCAATCCTGTGCTAGAGCAATCCACATCGCAGGGATTTTTTCGAGTGGCTGCGACTGAGAGACAGGTTGTGCTCCCACTTGCAGCGAGGAGCGAGACATGTCCTTCCCTTCGATATCTATAATCCATCCAGACGTTGCGCGCACATGGTGACGCGGCGCAATGCGTTGCCTCGCCTTACACCCGCGGCATCGCGCCGCCAGGGTGAAACAACGCGTATGGCCATGATGGTTCTAGGACGTGAAGCCGCGATTGAATTCATGAACACGCATAGCGAAGCCTTGGGCGGCCGCCCCATCGATTTGGCCATCGCCAGCGACGAAGGACGTTCCCGGGTTGAACTTGCTCTCTCAGATCGGTGCCAACCTTCTGGTGAGGGTGAAATGCCTCACGATTTATCCAATTAGCAGCAGCCCTGCACCAAGACGACCCGAAGGGCGGCATTGCGGTGTTCGCAATGCCAACATCGACTAAAGGCGTCCGCTCCATTTTGGGATGGAGGCCATTTTTCATTTGTGTTTAGCCAATGCAAAGGACTTCCTGGCTAGTAGCCGATCCCTTTCTCGGCGTAGTGAAAAGTACATTCAACTGACTTTTCAGTATTTTGTGCCCTATCTTTGCATTGTTCGAAGCTGTCGCGATTTGCATTTAGGATCCTGGCAACCTCGGCGATTTCCTCCCATGCCTCGGGATTCTGTGATCGGATCAACCGAATACCGGCTTCCACGATAGTCGGCTCGCCAACGGCTTTGCGAGCCATCCTTTCGGGCCAATGCCAGCTCTCGGGCATGGCGCGGGCGATGGTACCGGGTAGGATCGCCCATAGCAGGATACCGGCAGCCAGCCCTATGCCTGCAAAACGCCAGGTCTGGCGCTTCTGGTCGTCCTCGGCGCGGACACGCCCCACCATCGCACTGAGCTGCGCGGCGGCGCTGTCGAAGTCTTTGCGTCCGTGCCGGAACAGGTCGCTGCTGTCGCGCAGCATGTCGAGTGAAGCGCGCTTGATCTGAACTGCAATGTCTTCCGGGGTCAGCTCGATGGCGGGCTTGTTGCCGATCTTGCTCAAAGTATCCGAGACCTGCGCCAGCTGATCGGCTATCTGGCCGAGTGTGGCGGTGTAGTCCGGAACAACGATGTCGGCTCGCTCCCTCGCCATGTTCTGGACCGTATGGCGCACCATCGCCATTTCGCCTTCGAGACGAGCGAACGCTTCCGTTGCCGGATCGGTTTCTGTTACGCCTTCCGGTTCTGGTTCCGGGGTTGGTGGTTCCTCGACTTCGAGGTCCAGCTGCACTTCTTCGATGTGGCCGTCTTCCATGTCGTTTCTCCTAGATGCCCATGTCGAATGCGCGGGTGCGCTCACGAGCGAGGGTTGCGGTGAGTTCGTTCGCGATTCTGCGTTCGGGCTTTGGATCGATGCCAAGTTCGCGGGTCTTGCCGCGCAACAGGCCTTCAACCTGCGGATCGCGTTCAAGCCCTTTTGCCAGCTCGGTCAGCTTGGCTGAGACGCGGGCAGCACCCGCTCGGTCGCCTTGCTGTTCAAGCTGCTTGCGCTCCGTGCTCAACCCCTGCCAGTCGGTGACAAAGCGCTCGGTTCGCAGCGCCGGATCGGTGCGCACGGCGGCTTCTTCCTGCATGGCGCGTATGGCTTCGTGGCTGCGCCCACCAGCGGCCTCTGCAATCAGCTTGGGATGCCGCTCCAGCGCCTTTGCGAGATCGCTGGCGGCATGGGGCCGGATCGCTTCGAGCGCCTTTCCCGCCTTCTCCAGTGCGGCCTTCTGGTGCGGCAGGACGGGCAAGCCCTGGGCCTGCATTGTGCCGAAATCGCCAAGTGCGCGGGCGTAGCGTTCGACTGCGCGGCGCTGCTCGTCCTGCTTGTTCGCCTGCACCGGGATTGGTTCGAGCTGGCGAGCCTGAGGGCGGAAGTTTCCGAAGATGGACTTGGCCGCTTTGGGAACCCGCCGAACTACCTCCACGATCCGCTCGCGGAAGCTGATTCCGCGCAGTTCGGCGAAGGCCTGCTCGGGCTTGTAGTCGCCCGCCATATCCTTCCTGCGCTCGCGGCTCAGCGTGCGAACCAGTTTGGACTGGTCGGCAAAGTCATCGCGGCCATAGTGGAGGGCCAGTCCGTCGCGGTGGCGTGACATGGCGACATAGGCGGAGTGGCTGTCCATGCCCGGTGTCGCGAGCACATGGGCGCGGTCCACCGTCATACCCTGCGCCTTGTGGATCGTGGCGGCGTAGCCATGATCGATATGGGCGTAGTCCTTGGTGTCGAAGGCGACTTCGCAGCCATCGTCGGTGCGCACGGCCATGCTTTGCGCGCTAGCCATTGTAACTTTGCCAAGCGTTCCGTTCTTGACGCCAAGCCCGCGCTCGTTCTGCAGGAAGATGATGCGGTCGCCTGACGCAAACTGCCGCTCGCCGCGCGCCGATTTGATCGTGGCATCGGCACCCAGCGCGCCAGCTTCGCGCATCTTCTCGCGCGCCATTTGGTTGAGTTCGCGCACCTCGTCATTGGTGTGCGTAAGGATGATCCGGCTGTCGTCCGGGCTGACCTGCCGTTCCCGATTCCAGCGCTCGATCAGGGTGGCACGCGCATCTTTGCGGGTGTCGGCGGCATGGACCATGCCGTGTTCCTCGTAAGTGCGGATCGCTTCGCCGGTTCGGCCCGTAGCAAGCTGCCGGGTCGCATCCTGCTGCCATGCCGAAAGCTGGCGGCGGACTTCGCTGATCTCGACGCCGCCCTGGCGTTCATGGATCGCCCGGAATGCCGCGCCAGCCTCGATGGCCTGCAATTGCTGCTGGTCGCCGACCAGGACGACCTTGGTACCGGCCTTGGCGGCATGGGACAGCACGCGCTCCATCTGGCGGGTGCCGACCATGCCCGCTTCGTCGATGACGAGTACGTCCTTTGCATGGAGTTGGTCTCGTCCTTTGCCCCATTGATGCTCAAGGCTGGCAATTGTGCGCGATGCGATGCCTGAGCCGTTCTCCAGTCCCTCGGCAGCAATGCCGGACAGGGCTGCGCCGCGTACAGTGTAGCCTGCGCTTTCCCAAGCCTCGCGCGCCACGCCGAGCATGGCGCTCTTGCCTGTCCCGGCATAGCCAACGACCACCGCAAGACCGCCCTTCTTGGTCACATGCTCGAAGGCGGATTTCTGTTCGCCCGATAGAGTCAGGCCGCGCTTCACTGCGCTGGTGAATGCGGCATTTCGCTGGACATCGTTGATGCTGTGCTTGGCCTGCGCGGCCATCGTGTCGGCGGCGCGATGCAGGCGCTGCTCGGTCTCGATCATCGCCCGCGAGGTGAACCGATCCTGCCAGCGTCCGTCCTTGCCCAGATAGATCAAATCGGGCGATGCGCGTACGGCATTGTAGGCTGCGTCGAACTGCTCCTTGCCGTCGCTATGCCGGTGAACAAATGCGGCAAGGTCGCGCTTCGTGAACGTCGCCTGCTGGTGCGTGATCGCATCCAAGGCAAGGGCTGGATTGGCGATGATCCGCTCGCCATTGCGTTGCGCAATGGCGCGGTGTTCTTCGATCCGCTCGGCTTCCAGCCCGCGTCCTCCAATGCGCGAGGCTGCAGGGCCGATCTTGTCCTGCGGTTCGAGCGCAATGCCTTGCGCTTCCAGGCTGCGATGATCGATCCGCGCATCGATGTCGCGTTTTGCCAGCGCGCGGTTGACATGATCGGCCCAGCGCTCTCGCCATTGCTCGATCAGCGCAGTCTTGTTCCAGTCGCGCACCTTTGCGCCAAAGGCGTCCTTGGTGACATCGCGCATCGTCAACATGACATGGGCGTGGGGCTTGGCATTGCCGTCCTCGCCAATGTCCCAATGGACATTGAGATCGGCGATCATGCCCTTCTCGACGAACTCGGCTTTGACGAACTCGCGCGCCAGTTTGATGTTGTCCTTCTTGGTAAGTTCGCGCGGCAGGGCAAACTCGACCTCACGGGCGAGCTGGGCATCCTTGCGCTTCTCGGCGGCCTCGACCGCATTCCACAAAGTGGCCCGGTCAGCGAAGGCTTCGGGTGCGCCTTTTGGCAGCATCACTTCGGAGTGAAGGACACCTGCCTTGTTGGTGAAGTCGTGGGTTCTATCGATGCGCTCATCGTGCAATCGCTCGCCAGCCCGATAGGCTGCCGCCGCAACGGCACTGCGTCCGCTTGACCTTCCGATGACCTTTGCGCTGAAGTGAAAGATTGCCATGACGGCAATCCAGTTACACCGCAAAAGCAACGTCGGCACGACGTATAAGCGCGCCCTCTCATGATAAAATCCTGATCGGGACTAGGCGGTATCACACTGTCCCGGCGACCTTACTGCATTGGGAAAGCTCAGAGATTATCATCGCCCCATCACACCAACGATGGAGACTTCCCATGCGCAAACCCCGCGATTTTGATTCGGAACTGAAGGCCCTGGCCGACAAGGCCAAGCAGTTGAAGGAACGCCGCGTGCGCGATCTCGGCGCGCTGGTCACGGCAACCGGAGCCGACGCGCTCGATGCTGATGTCCTCGCTGGCGCGCTGCTCGATGCTGCTGCCAATATCGACAAGGCGACAGGGGAGGGATGGCGCAAGCGCGGCGCGGCATTCTTTCAGGGCAAGTCACGCGACACTTCGAGCGGAACTGGCCAGCAGCCGGACGGCACTCTTCCGCTCGACGGCGGCGCGGCATCGGCTTGAGGCGGCAAAGGCACGAACAGACATGCGCGAATGGCAGATCAAACGCCGCGAACGGACCCGGCAGCTGATCGAGCTCGGCGGGCTGGTCGCCAAAGCTGAGCTGGTCGAGCTGACCGACGACGATCGCGCCGCACTTTTCGGCGCGTTCCTCACTGTCGCGGCAAAGCTGCGCGGTCCGGATGGTGCGCAGGCGCTCGTGCTGTTCCGGCGCAAGGGTAAGCGGGTGTTTGAGGCGGAGCAATCAGGCTGATCGGCAGAGGAGAGCGACTCCAGTCTCTGCAAATTGGAGTCGATTGCTCGCGTCAGCTTTGCGCCCTCCATCCAGCCATCGAAGGTTCAACGACGATCTCCTGGAAGCGGACATCGGATCAGTGGGCTCGATCTGGCAGCAACGTCGGACGAACCGGAACGGCAGGTTTTAGGGCTCATCTTGCGGATAGCTGCCCTTCGTTGCTGCCATGTCCGATGGCAGCTAGCCGAGATCGATTTTACCGGCATTGCGGCTTCGCGCTTGTTTGAATAGGTCTGGCCCGGAATCCACTGGCAGGGAATGAGGCTATGCGAGAACATGAGTTGCGGCGGCAAGTTGTCAGCGAAATGCATTTGCGTCGCTGGCCGCTGTTGCAACTGCCGGTCGCAGTGTTCCAGTGGGTGCTTGAGGTTGGGCCTGGCGAGCGTGAGGCGGAGCGCTCAGTCTTGTCCGCTCTGTGCGGAAGCCAATCGGATGAAGAGAATCCGCGCCACCTGTCAGGTGCACTCTCCGGCGACGTCTCCTTTACATGGGAGCGACAGAGCGAAGGTTCGACGCTGACAGTGTTTTGTCCGGGACGCGCCATCGAAGTTTTGCTCGCCCCCGGACTGGACTCTTCGGTGGGCGAGGCCATTGACTGGGTGGAAACCCTGCCGGGCGCAATCATTCGCGCGACATCGATCTGGGTTGGTGGCGACGAAGCCGAAGTCGAAAGGGCATTGCCCGCGGTTGATTTCAATCGCAGCGAGCTTGTGTCGTGCGGCCTCTCCGAGGGAGTGCGTATCTGGTCGGATTTTCGCATTCACCCCGATGGCCGGGGGCGCCTTGTGGTGTCAGCCGGGGAAGTCGACCGGAGTGATCTCACCCGGCAACTGCAGCAATTGCAGGAGCTTGGGAATTACCGCAACAAGGCGCTCTTGGGGCTGCCGGTGGCACAAGAGGCCTGGCCAAGGCTGGACGCGGCCGAACGCGAATTGGCCGCACTTGCCAAGGCCGTCACTTCCTCGGTGGCCTCTGACGATGATTTGCTGGCACAATTGTCTGACCTCAGCCTGGAACTTTCGACCATTGCCACGTCAATTGACTATCGCATGAACGCTACCGCAGCCTATTCGCGTCTGGTGGAAGAGAGACTCGCACAACTTGCTCCGGAACCGATCCGTGGGTTCGCTTCGCTCGTCGACTTCACTGAACGCCGCTTCCTGCCGGCAGCGCGCACCTGCGCCGCCTTGACTGAGCGCGAACGCCAGCTGACACGGCGTGCGCGCCAAATCTCCGAACTGCTGCGCGCCCGTATCGAGACGCGGATCGAGAACCAGAACGCGAAACTGCTTCGATCGATGGAGCGCAGCACGACGATGCAAGTGCGCTTGCAGCAGATCGTCGAGGGCCTCTCCGTAGTGGCCGTGAGTTATTATGCCATCGGCCTGCTAGGGTATGCCATAAAGGGTGCGTCCCATCACTTTGACTGGGTTGATCCGGAAGTTGCGATCGCTTTGCTGGTGCTGCCGGTCCTGGGATGCGTGTGGTTTGCGCTCCATTCGCTCAAAAAGCGGGTTCTGGGCGGCGATTAGCTGCATTCACGCGGGAATTGCGCACGCGACAACGCCTGTGACCAGCCTCCAAGCACATTTCATTGTTAAGTTGGCAGGCGAAATGCAAACTTTCCTTGCACATCGGTCGCGACTGGCGGTAGCAGTTGCGGTCCGCTGCATGTTGGGAGGTGCATTTGGCCGGGGAATTGACGATCCTTGTTGTTTCGCGCGACGATGCGCTGATCAGCGCGGCGCGAGCTGGGCTGAAGGAGCGGGCTGATTACCGGCTGGTCATAGCTGAGGACGGCAAGACCGCGCAGGAGCGGCTCAACGACATCGAAGTACACCTCTTGCTTTGCGATCTCGACACGGTGGACGATGCCCAAGACAACGTACTGACACGCGCGCGCGTTTCACATCCGGGGGTTTGTCGAATTGCGGTCTCTTCGCAGAATCGCGACGATGCTGACAGCGAGGCAGTCCGTCGCTCTGCCGCCTATCTCTATCTGTTCAAGCCGCTAACACCTCATCAGATTGCGCTCATGGTAAAGCGCAGCCTGGAAATGAACGAACTTTCGCGACGGCATCGCCTTCTTTCGCGTGAACTGAAGATTTCGGTCGATGACCAGATTTTCGAGGAACGCGTGGATATGTCAGTCAAGGGCGGTTACTCGCAATTCGAGAAGCTCGTTTATGCCAGCGCCAAGATGGCTGATTTGATCGTTGAAGCGCGCAAGGCGGCAGTCACCGATCTGCCAGTCCTCATCGAGGGCGACACCGGGACGGGCAAGGAACTGCTGGCGCGAGCGATCCATTTCAACTCTACACGTGTCGATTCTCCGATCCATGTACAGAATTGCGGCGGTATGCTGGATTCCACGCTCCATTCCGAATTGTTCGGACATGTGCGGGGGGCTTACACCGGAGCCACCGCAGACCGGCTTGGGCTGTTCCGTGCCGCAGATGGCGGAACGGTGTTCCTTGACGAAATTTCAGATGTTTCGCCGAGTTTCCAGGTCAGCCTGCTGCGCTTCCTTCAGAATGGCGAGGTTAAACCGCTAGGGTCGGACAAGTTGCTGCATGCCAATGTCCGGATCATTGCGGCGTCCAACCGGCCGCTTCTGGAAATGGTCGAAAAAGGCGAATTTCGGCGTGACCTGTATTATCGTCTCAAAGGCTTTTCGCTGAGCATCCCGGCGCTGCGGGACAGGCGGGAGGATATTCCTGTTCTTACAGATTTCTTCATCGAGAAATATGCCGGAGTAGTCGGCCGCAGGGTAATTGGCATTACGCAGAGTGCGCTCGACAGGCTGCAGGCTCATCAATACCCAGGTAATGTCCGGGAACTGGAAAGCGAGATCAGGCGCGCGGTGGCGCTGGCTGAAAATGGTGGTTACATTACAGAGCGTAACCTCTCGGCCGTGTTTGACAATCTCGTTGTTGCCCCGGAGGTCGGCCAGCAGGCGGAAATGGAAGGCGGCACACTCAAGGAGATGGTCGAGCGTCTGGAGCAACGGGTCGTGGTAGGTGCACTCACCCGTTTTCGCTGGAACCAGAGCAAGACTGCCGACGCGCTGGGGCTATCCCGCGTGGGCCTGGCCAACAAGATCAAGCGCTACGGTCTGCATGATGGCTGACGGTGGTCTCATGCAGGAGCAGGAGCGGGAGTGGCAGTGAAATGGCAGACCGGGACAATGTTGTTCGCTTGCGTTTTTCCCGCATGCCCTATCCGGGGCAAGAGGCGCCACAAGACCTCGGCTCCACAAAGCTGACGCGAACAGCGGGTGCAGGGCTTTCTGGTGCGCATGGCCATTGGTGCGGGCGCTGCAAAGGCATCTGGTATTCGGCGTTCGGCGAAGTTGAATGCCCGGTCTGCGGCAACCGGCACGGCTAGCCTGAACGGTTGGCATACGCACCTCCTACGGCTCCGACTGCAAAGAATGTTTCAAGGAGTGCGTGCAAAGTTTCTTTGCATTTTCTTCGCCGAAAATAGGGGCTTCTCCATAAGATACTGAAAATGCTTTAATATTTTTCTGGCACGAATCATGCTTAATGTCCTCCCATGGCCCGCACGGGCATTTGGCCGGTCGGGCACTCCGCCGGGAAGTTGGGAGACTGAGAAATGGCGAATCTGTTGTGGCTTCAAGGCGGTGCTTGCTCTGGCAATACCATGTCCTTCCTTAATGCCGAGGAGCCCAGCGCATGCGATCTGGTGACGGATTTTGGCATCAATGTCCTTTGGCATCCCTCGCTTGGCCTCGAGCTGGGTGAGAATGTCAAAGTCATGATGGAAAAGTGCCTTTCCGGCGAAATCCCGCTCGACATTTTCGTGTTCGAAGGCAGCGTCATCAATGCGCCCAACGGTACGGGCGAATGGAATCGCTTCTGTGGCCGCCCGATGAAAGACTGGGTGGCGGATCTTTCTGCCAAGGCGCAATTTGTTGTGGCAATCGGCGATTGCGCCACCTGGGGCGGCATCCCGGCAACGGCGCCGAACCCGTCTGAAAGCGAAGGCTTGCAGTTCCTCAAGCGGGCCAAGGGTGGAGCGCTGGGCGAAGGCTTCACGTCTCAGGCTGGCCTTCCGGTCATCAATATTCCCGGCTGCCCCGCTCACCCTGACTGGGTAACGCAGATCCTTGTCGCCGTTGCCACGGGCCGCGCGGGCGACCTGACGCTGGACGAATTCCATCGGCCAAAGACCTTCTTCTCCAGCTTCACGCAGACGGGCTGCACCCGCAACATGCACTTCGCCTACAAGGTCTCGACCACGGCCTTCGGTCAGCGCAAGGGCTGCCTCTATTACGATCTGGGGTGCCGCGGCCCGATGACTCACAGCCCCTGCAACCGCATTCTGTGGAACCGCGTTTCGTCCAAGACCCGTGCTGGCATGCCCTGCCTTGGCTGTACGGAACCGGAATTCCCCTTCTTCGATCTCGCCCCAGGAACTGTCTTCAAGACCCAGACTGTGATGGGCGTGCCGAAGGATCTGCCGCTAGGGGTTGATCGTACCGGCTACGTCAAGCTCACAGCTGCCGCCAAGGGTGCGGCTCCGGCGTGGGCCGAAGAGGATATCTTCGTCGTCTGATTCATGAGGGTTCATGGCGCGCAGCGAAGCGCGCCGCACACAGAATTTCGGGAGAATTACAATGGCAGCTACACAAACCCTCGACATTTCGCCCGTTGGCCGGGTGGAGGGCGACCTTGATGTCCGCGTCGACATCGAGAACGGGATCGTCACCAATGCATGGACGCAAGCGGAAATGTTCCGCGGCTTCGAAGTCATCCTCAAGAACAAGGATCCACAGGCCGGGCTTGTCGTTACGCCTCGTGCTTGCGGCATCTGCGGTGCCTCGCACCTGTCCTGTGCTGCCTGGGCACTCGATTCCGCCTGGGGTACCACCGTTCCGCGTAACGCGATCCTTGCCCGCAATCTCGGGCAAATCGTCGAAACACTCCAGTCAATCCCGCGACATCACTATGGTCTGTTCATGATCGACTACACCAACCAGAACTATGCGAAGTCCAAGTTCTACGAAGAAGCGGTGAAGCGCTATGCGCCCTTCACAGGGACCTCCTATGAAGCGGGTGTGACCATTTCGGGCCGCCCGGTAGAAATCTATGCCCTGCTTGGCGGGCAGTGGCCGCATTCTTCCTTCATGGTTCCTGGCGGCGTGATGTGCGCCCCGACCCTGACCGACGTGACCCGCGCCTGGTCGATCCTGGAGCACTTCCGCCGCAACTGGATCGAACCGTTGTTCCTTGGTTGCTCGATGGAGCGCTATGAGGAAATCACCACGTACGATCAACTGATGGCGTGGCTTGATGAGCGGCCGGAACACGCGAATTCCGATCTCGGCATGTTTATCCGCATGTCGCTCGACATCGGACTGGAGAAATATGGCACTGGCCACGGCAAGTTCATCTCGTGGGGCTATCTCCCGCATGAAGACCGTTACAACAACCCCACGATTGAAGGCCGCAACAGCGCCGTGATCATGAAATCGGGGACGTTCGACGGTGCCAGCGGCGCGTTCAAGCTGATGGATCAGGGCAATGTCCGCGAGGACATGCAGCGCGCGTGGTACAACGAAGGGGACGATATCCACCCATTCGACCGGACGACGATGCCAATCGCGAAAAACGACATCGATACTGATGGCAAATACAGCTGGTCGACTGCCGTTCGCCACGCCGAACATGGTCGTCTTGAGGCCGGCCCGCTCGCGCGGCAGCTGATCGCTGGTGGCGATCATGGCGAGGCCTGGCAACACAGTGATGGACTGGTGCTCGACATGTATCGCAAGCTTGGCGGCGCTTCGACCTACCTGCGCCACTTCGCCCGCCTGCATGAGCTGTGCAAGCTATACCGCGAAGCCGAACGCATCCTGCGCGAGTTCCGTCTCAACGATGAATGGTACATCAAGCCTACTGAGCGCGATGGCCAGGGATGGGGCGCGACCGAGGCTGCGCGTGGCGCCTTGTGCCACTGGATCGACGTGCGCGATGGCAAGATCCACAATTACCAGATCATCGCTCCGACCACATGGAATGTCGGCCCGCGTGCGAGCAATGGCGAGTTGGGACCGATCGAGGAGGCACTCATCGGCACCCCGATTACAAATACTGCCGATCCGGTTGAAGTCGGACATGTCTGCCGTTCCTACGACAGCTGCCTGGTTTGTACGGTCCACGCACACGATGCGAAAACGGGCGAGGAACTGGCGCGCTTCCGCACAGCTTGATATCGGGCCGCCGGGTGGGAGGACGCTGTGAGGTGTCTCCCACCCGAGGCTGCGAATAGAATAACAACCCGTTGGGAGAATGCGCCGGAATGACAGGCGACAACACCGAATTGCAGCGCCAGCGCGAATGGCTCCTGTCCCGGTATGGCGTGGTGCCTTCAGAGGCCGATCATGCGACACTTCTGCGCATGATCGAGGATTATCTCAACGAAGGGCTGGAAACGCAGGTTGAGCCATTTCCCGAAACCGACCGCGAGTTTTCAGGCATTCTTGACGAGTTAAGGGCGCTCGACCCGGATGATCTAAGGGCCAAGCTCGACATTTCCGGCTGGTTGCTTCGCCCGTACGGGGCAGACGAGATGCGCTGTCAGGAATGCATGTATTATCTGGTCCACAGGCGCTGGTGTGACCTGCCGGAGCTAAGCTTGCCCGCCGAGCCCGAATGGTGGTGTCGCCTCTGGCGCATTTGAAGGAGTTGCGCATGGCCACTGATGCAGACGAAACCCTACGGCGGGAGATCGCGGGTCTTCTGGCTGGCGGCCTTGAAACCGAAGTCTTCCCCAGAGCCGAAGACTCCGCGCAGGTCAACGCGATCGTGTCCCGCCTGCAATCGGAAGGCAAGGACCTTGCTTCCAAACTTGTGATTGCCGGGTTTACAGATCACACCATCACGGCTGATGAACTGGAACAGCCCTGCGAAACCTGCATGTATTACCTTATCAAGCGCCGTTTCTGTGATCTGCCTGAACTTATGCTGCCGGTTGAACCCGAGTGGTCGTGCCGCCTGTGGCGAATTTAGACGCACCTGCCACTGCGATCATTGGCTGCGGCAATATCAATCGCGGTGATGACGGGGCTGGTCCGGCCGTCATCGCCCGGCTTGCTGCTGAAGATTTGCCGTCTGATGTAGCGCTGCTGGATGCCGGCACTGATGGGATGGCAGTGATGTACCGTGCGCGCGGGGCGCAGCAGCTTATCGTGATCGATGCAAGGGAGCCCGAAGGCAAGCCGGGGGCTATCTACGAGGTTCCCGGCGATGTGCTGGCGGCAGAACCGGTCCATGGCGTGGGTCTTCACGCGTTCCGTTGGGACAACGCCCTGTTTGTGGGACGCAAGATCTTTGGCGATGACTTCCCTTCTGATGTGCAAGTCTATCTGATCGAAGCGCAGACGCTGGACTATGCCACCGAGCTTTCCGGGCCGGTAGTTGCAGCGGTCGAGAAGGTGGCGGCCAAGATCGCGGCGCGGCTCGTCATCGCCCCCGAGGCTTAAGTCATGGAGCAGACCATCTCGGTCGCGCGCGGGACGATCCGGTTTCCCGCAGGCCTGGTCGCTACCTATTTCTCGGGCATCGATGCAGTTGCGGTGCTGATCGATGGCGCGACCTTGCGGATTTTGCCGGTGTTTCACGCGGCGGCCGGAGGAGCGCTGTTGAAACAACGCAATGCTCAGGGTGATCGGGTAGTTGGCGCTTTCGATGTGTTCGAGGCGCACGGCCTGGCCGACTTCGAGGCGCAGGACGTCCCCGTAAGGTGGTCAAGCGGAGATGCGGCGCTTCTTGCGGACCTCCCCGTAACTGATAACTAAGTTTACATAACGAAAAACTGGTAGACAATTTACCCGGCGCTCGTTTTAAGGGCTGCAGGCCCGAATCCGATCAAGGGGAGGCCGGGGAGAGTCGGGATGGTTGCGCTCAGTCGCACAGAGGATCAGCTGGCGGCCGCCTTGAAGGTGGTGGAGGAAAGTGACGCTTCGGTTATCGAGAAAGCCGAAATGCTCATGGAAATTGCCATGGGTCTGCAACAGCGGCCGAAGGAAGCCGACGACCTGCTGGCAGCCATCGAACTCTATGAACAGGCAATCCATCAGTGCGGAGACCAGGATGCACTGCTGACTGCCCGGATTCGTGCGCGAATGGCCACGGCGCTCATGGCAATTCCTTCCGAAATTGCCGCACCGATCGAACAGGCTCGTGACTTGCTGAAACAGGCAACACCGGTCCTGGCGGAGGGAGGCAGCGGCGAAGAGGTGGCTGAAGCGGAAATGAACCTTGGCCTCGCCCTGCAGACTCTTGCAGGCGCAGGCATGGCACGAATTACAGATGCAATATCCGCCTATCAGCGATCGCTGCGGACGTTCAACAAGCTGCGTCATCCACGCGAATATGCCATTCTGAACAACAATCTGGCGACCGCCTTCCTCTCCGTTCCGATTACGAGCGAAAGCGGCAAGATCAGCGAAGCGCTGGCGGTGCAATCATTTGAAGAAGGACTTTCGGCGGTCAATCTGATCGATCAGCCGATGGAATATGCAATGCTGCAGAACAATCTGGGCAATGCGCTGCAATATGCATCATCGAGCCACCGGGTCGAGAACGGTTTCCGTGCGCTGGAGGCCTATGACGAGGCGTTGAAGGTGCGCCAGCGGGACAACACTCCGCTTGAATATGCCAACACCATAGCGAACAAGGCCAATTGCCTTTGCAACCTCCCTGACGATCCGGAAGACGGAGAAGCAGGCAATCCACGCAACATCGCGGAGGCGATCAAGCTGCTGCGCGAAGCGCGCGAAATATTTGCCGCTGCCGGAGCGCAGGACCGGGCCGAGAGCGCGGCGCAAACAATCATCGAACTTGAAATGGCAGTGCGCGGCGAACCCTCGCGCGCCAACGGCGGATTTTAGAGAACAATGGAGGTAAATTTGCTCGTAATTTTACTGCTGGCCCTGGTGGCCGGAATAGCAGGGGCTCTTGTCGGCGGCGCGCTCTCGGGCCTGAAGATTGGCGGGGCTGCGCTGGGCAAGCAACTGGCAGCCCAACTGGGCGGGCTTTACGGCCTGCTCGCCGGAGTTCCCGGTGTAGTCATGGGACTCGCCGTGCTGTTTTTCATGCAATCGGCCTGAGGGAGACTACCATGTTTGATATGGTTTTCAGTTCAACCAAGTTGTTTTTTCAGGGCAAGCTGTTCCAGGATACGGCCCTCGCCATCCGTCTACTTGTGACCGGGGCTGCCGCAGCTACCGTTGCAACTGTATTGGTTGGCATGGTTGCACCACTATGGGTAGCGGCGATTGCCGGGGGCCTGGTGGGCGGCTTGCTTCAGCCTTACCTCTACCGGAACATCAAGTACGCCTGATCCGATGTCAGAGGCGGATCCCCAGCGGCCCGAGCCAACGCTTTCCCGCCTGCTGGGGGATCTGACCGCGCTGGAAGCGCTGGCAGAGAACTGGGAAGAAGGTGCACGTAATGGTGCGCAGGCACGGGCAGCGGCGCTTGACGCGCTCAATGCCGAAGCCTTCCGTCGCCTGATCCGTTCGCTGCGTGAGCTGCCCGGCGCAGCCGAGGCCTTGCGTCAGGCGGCGGCGGACGAGGTGGTCTATTGCGTGCTCCGCCGCCATGGCATCCTCAAAGCCAGCCTGTTCGAGCGGGTCGATGCCGCGCTTGCCACGGTGCGCCCGACGCTGGCTGGCCATGGCGGCGATGCCGAACTGGTCGAAGTATCTGGCGACAAGGCAGTGGTGCGTTTTCTGGGGGCCTGTGATGGATGTCCCGCTTCGGCGCTGACTTTCTATGCCGGGGTAAAGAAAGCGATCACAGAGCAAGTGCCCGAAATCCGCGAAGTCAAGCAGGCCAAGGGGCTGGGCGGCGGCGGCGGTGATACGGTGCATTTCACTTCTCCCTTCGCCGCGCATGAGCATGAAGGCTGGCTCCATGCTCTGCAACTGACTGAATTGCCCGACGGGACGACTTCTGTTCTGGAGCTGGAAGGGCGTTCGCTGCTGCTTTCGCGATTCGGGGACAAGGTTACCTGTTTCGAGAACGCCTGTGCGCATCTTGGCATGCCGATGGACCAGGCGGAAATTGCCGATGGCTTCATCACCTGCCCGCATCATGGTTTCCGTTATGCGCTCGAAAGCGGTGAATGCCTGACGGCACCAGAAGTGCAATTGCAACCTCATGCAGTACGCGTCCGAGGGGATGCCATCGAACTGAGGCTGACGCGATGAAAGTATCGCTCGCGCCCTCCTTCCGTCCGGTTAAAGCCGAAGGGACGCAAATCGCGGGAACACCGCTGCTGGAAGAAGGCGGGCCGCGCGTGGTACTCGGCTGGTCGCCGGGCGACGTTGCAACGCCGCTGTCTCCCGCCGCTGCAAGCCTGTTCGGGCCGCGCGGTGTCTGCCTGCATCCTGATGGAACATTATGGGTCGCGGATACCGGGCATCATCGGCTGCTGGGATGGCGAAAGATCCCACAATCGGACAATGAGCCTGCCGATATTCTGATCGGCCAGCCGAGTTTCTGCCGCGAAGGCCGCAACGCCAAGGGGCCTCCCGGTCCTGCTACGCTCAATGTGCCGACTGGCCTGTGCGCATGGCGCGGCGGATTGGCCGTGGCTGATGCCTGGAACCACCGCGTGCTGATCTGGCGCGAAGTGCCAACAGGCAATGGCCAGCCAGCCGATCTGGTGCTGGGTCAGGAGGATAGTGAATCCGTTCTGGCCAATCGCGGCGCTGACCGTCCAACCTCGGCCAGCCTGCACTGGCCCTATGGCGTGGCCGAAGTGGCCGGCAGACTGGTCGTATGCGACAGCGGCAACCGCCGCCTGCTGGTTTGGAGCGATCCTTCAGAAACCGGCCAGCCAGCCGATCTGGTGCTGGGCCAGCATGACTTCTCTACGCGCGACGAGAACGCGGGCGGCGAAGTCACGGCGATGTCGATGCGGTGGCCGCATGGAGCCTGCTGGTGGAATGGCCATCTCGCGCTGGCAGACAGCGGCAACAACCGTGTGATGCTGTGGCGTGGATTTCCAGAGCACAATGGCGCGCCTTGCGACGCAATTCTGGGACAGCGGGACGCCGCACATTGCGATCACAATATGTCCTCCTACTATCCCAGCGCGGCCAGTGTGAACATGCCCTATGCGACGGTTGAAGCCGGTGGCCAGCTGATTGTGGCCGATACCGCGAACTCGCGTCTGCTCGGCTGGGCAGACAGCGCCACCGGCATTGCGGCGAACCGGCTTTGTGGTCAGCCGGACTTCGCCAGCAAAGGCGACAATCGCTGGGGCATGCCCGAACGAGACAGCCTGTGCTGGCCCTATGGCCTGTCAGCGCTGGGTGATCTGGTGGCGGTTGCCGATAGCGGCAACAATCGCGTCCTTTTGTGGAATCTGGCGCGGTGACCGGCGAACGCCTTCTGGTGCGCGGCCAGGTGCAGGGCGTAGGCTTCCGGCCCACTGTATGGCGGGTTGCACGCGAGCTTGAGCTAACCGGTGATGTGCGCAACACCAGCAGCGGAGTTGAAATTCGCCTTTGGGGCAAAGCGGTGTCGCGCTTTGAAAGCGAACTGCGCGCGGCGCTGCCTGCATTGGCGCGGATTGATGCGATAGAACGCGTGGCAATTGATGCTGTGCGGCCCGAGAGCTTCGTTATCGGTGCATCGGAAGGTGACGGCATGCGCGGGGCTGTAACGCCCGATGCGGCAATCTGCTCCGCCTGCCTTGAAGAAGTGCGCGATCCTTTCGAGCGTCGCTATCGCTACCCCTTTACCAATTGTACCGAATGCGGGCCGCGTTTCTCGATTATCGAGACCGGCCCCTATGATCGTGCCCGCACGACCATGAGAGGTTTCGCGATGTGCCCGGAATGCGGAGAGCAATATTCCGATCCGACAGACCGGCGCTTCCATGCCCAACCTATCGCGTGCCATGTTTGCGGACCGCGCGCATGGATCGAGCGCCTTGGCCCCGGTACTGTTAATCACGAAGCCTTTTCGATGATGGACGACGTGGATGCCGCAGGCGGCATGCTGATGAACGGGCATATCGTCGCCATCAAGGGGCTTGGCGGCTTTCATCTCGCCTGTGATGCCACCCGCGCGGAGGTGGTGGCCGATCTGCGTATGCGCAAACGGCGCAGGGGCAAGGCCTTTGCCCTGATGGCGCGCGATCTGGACGTTATCCGCCGTTATGCCGAAGTCTCGGATCATGAAGCCGAACTGCTGGCATCGCCTGAAGCGCCGATCGTGTTGCTGCGCGCATCGGGGGAGCCGCTGCCCGAAGCGGTTGCGCCGGGGCTGGACCGGATCGGCTTCATGCTGCCGCATACCCCGCTGCATCACCTGCTGTTGCGGCGGATGAAGCGCCCGGTGGTGATGACTTCGGGCAATCTCTCAGGCCGCCCGCAATGTACCTCCAACGAGCAGGCCCGCGCCGAACTGGAAGGCATTGCCGAATTCGCGCTGATGCACGACCGGGACATTGCCAACCGGATCGACGACAGCGTTACGCGGGTTGATCTGGGCCGGGTCCGGCTGCTGCGCCGCGCACGCGGCTATGCCCCCAGAGCTATCGACCTGCCCACCGGCTTTCCGAGTGACCTCTCGCTACTAGCCATGGGCGCGGAGCTGAAGAACAGCTTCTGTGTGGTGCGTGATGGCGAGGCTGTGTTGAGTCAGCACATGGGCGATCTGGAGGACGCAGCGACCGAAGAAGATGTGCGCCGCAACCTCGATCTTTACAACCAGCTCTACGACCATCGGCCCGCGGCAATCGCGGTGGACGCGCACCCCGAATATCTTTCGACCAAGCATGGACGCGAAATCGCGGATGGACGGCCGGTGATCACGGTACAGCATCACCACGCCCATATCGCCGCCTGTCTGGCCGAAAACGGTCGCTCGCTCGATGCCGCCCCTGTACTGGGGATCGCGCTTGACGGCCTGGGTCTGGGTGATGACGGTACGATCTGGGGCGGTGAGTTCCTGATCTGCGATTATCGCGGATACCGTCGTGCCGGGATGCTCAAGCCGGTCGCACTGCCGGGTGGGATTGCGGCGATCCGCGAACCCTGGCGCAATGCCTATGCCCATTTGATGGCGCAGATGGGCTGGGCCGAATTCGCGATGAATTTCGTTGACCTGCCATTGTTTTCCCGCATTTCCGCCATGCCGCGATCCACGATCGATGCGATGATCGCCAGCGGGACCAACAGCCCGCTTTCTTCCTCTTGCGGGCGGTTGTTCGATGCCGCTGCGGCGATCTGCGGTCTCGCCTGGGATCGGCAGGAATATGAAGGGCAGGCAGCCATGTTGCTGGAAGCAGCAATCGATCCGGCGGCGCTGAATGAGCCGGACGATCTGGCCTATCCTTTTTCCATTCCGTTGCTGGGCGGGCGTGGGCTTCCCTATGTTGAACCGCTCGCCGTGTGGCGGGCGATGCTGGGTGACCTGCTGCTGAATACGCCGGTTGGGGTGATGTCCGCGCGGTTCCATCGCGGCTTCGCACGGTCTGTTGTGGCCATGGCGCAGCGCCTGACCGCAGACGATGGCCCTGATATTGTGGCCCTGTCTGGCGGCTGTTTCCAGAACGCCACGCTGTTCCGCCTGGTCCATGAAGGATTGGAACAACTGGGGCTCAACGTCCTCAGCCACTCGAGAGTGCCCGCCAATGATGGCGGTCTGGCTTTGGGGCAGGCCGCTGTGGCCATGGCTCATTTGCACGAAGCGGCCACGGAAATCGAAAATGGGAGAGAAGTATGTGCTTAGGTATTCCGGGACAGATCGTGGAGATCACCGATGCCGGGCGCAAGCTGGGCGTGGCCAATGTCTCGGGCGTGCGGCGCCCGGTCAACCTCGCCTGCGTTATTGGCGAAGGCAGTGTCGAAGACCTGATCGGCACATGGGTGCTGATCCATGTCGGATTTGCCATGAGCAAGATTGACGAGGATCAGGCGGCCGAAACACTGCGCATCCTGACCGAGCTGGGAGAGGCGCAGCAGGAACTTGCAGCCATGCGCG
Source organism: Qipengyuania sp. B-5 (assembly GCF_056857815.1). Taxonomy (NCBI): domain Bacteria; kingdom Pseudomonadati; phylum Pseudomonadota; class Alphaproteobacteria; order Sphingomonadales; family Erythrobacteraceae; genus Qipengyuania; species Qipengyuania sp. B-5. The sequence goes on from NZ_JBSXNU010000049.1 coordinate 50,741, forward strand.
ACGGCGATCGCGCGTTGGGAGACGCGCAGTGGTGACCACTGGCCCTGCCTTGAATGCGCTTTATCCGCATATGCGCAGAGGTGGCGAACAGCTCCGTGCCTCGGCGCAAAGCCTGCGCCATTCGGTTGAGAGCAAGGCTCGGGACCACACTGAGGTGTTCGGCAAGTTTTTTGCAGAACAGGCAGACGAGCTGGTCGCCGCCGCGACCACGCTGGCCGCAAGCTATCGCCAGGGCGGGCGCCTGCTGGCCATGGGCAATGGCGGATCGAGCTGTGATGCCGCGCATGTCGCGGTGGAGTTTCTCCATCCAGTGACCGCCGGAAGGCCGGCGCTGGGTGCGATCAACCTCGCGGCCGATGTCGCGATGCTGACGGCAGTCGGTAATGATGTCGGACAGGACCATGTGTTCGTGCGTCCGCTGATTGCCCACGGGCGGCACGGTGATTGCCTGATCGGCTTTTCGACCAGCGGCAATTCCGCAAACCTCATCCGGGCTTTTGCCAAGGCGCGGGAGATGGGCATTGCCACGATCGGCCTGGCGGGTGGTGACGGGGGCGAGATGGCCCGCGCCGGACTGGATCATCTGCTGGTGGTCCCAACAGGCTCGATCCACCGGGTGCAGGAATGCCACCTCGCGGCCTATCACATCCTCTGGGACCTGACCCACACGCTGCTAGCCAATGACCGGGCCGCACCGCTGGAGGCAGGCGCATGAAGTATGTCGACGAATTCCGCGATCCGGTTCGCGCCGGTGTCCTGCTCAAGGAAATCGAGGCCCTGACCGCACAGATCATGGCCGGGCGCGATCGCCCGGTCGTCATCATGGAAGTGTGCGGCGGCCACACGCATTCGATCTTCCGATACGGCATCGAGAAGATGCTTCCGCCGGAAATCGAGTTTGCCCATGGGCCGGGCTGTCCGGTTTGCGTGTTGCCGATGGGCCGGGTCGATGATTGCGTGGAACTGGCTATGAAGCCGGAGGTGATCTTCACTACGTTTGGTGATGCCATGCGCGTGCCGGGATCGCGGCTCAGCCTGCTAGGCGCAAAGGCCGAAGGGGCCGATGTGCGGATGGTCTATTCACCACTCGATGCCCTCGCGCTGGCCCGTGCGAACCCGGACCGCGAAGTGGTTTTCTTCGGCCTCGGCTTCGAGACGACGATGCCCTCCACAGCCCTGACAATCCTGCAGGCTCAGGCAGAAGGGATCGGCAATTTCTCGCTGTTCTGCAACCACATCACCATCATCCCCACGATCAAGGCGATCCTCGATTCACCCGATATGGGGATCGATGGCTTTCTCGGGCCGGGCCATGTCTCGATGGTCATCGGCACTGATCCCTATGACTTCATCGCACGCGACTACCACCGTCCGCTGGTGGTCGCCGGCTTCGAACCGCTCGACGTATTGCATTCGGTTTGGATGGTGCTTCGGCAGATGGCCGAAGGCCGGGCGGAGATCGAAAACCAGTATGCCCGGATTGTGCCACGCCATGGCAATGAAGCTTCGCTGGCTGCGGTTACGGAAGTATTCGAACTGCGGGAATTCTTCGAATGGCGCGGGCTGGGCTCGATCGACCATTCTGGCGTCCAGATTCGCGAGGCCTATGCGGCCTGGGATGCTGAGCGAAAATTTGCCGTTGCATCGCCTAGCATTCCGGATCCCAAGGCTTGCCAGTGCGGCGAAGTGCTGAAAGGCGCGATCAAGCCATGGCAGTGCAAGCTGTTCGGTCGGTCGTGCACACCGGAAACACCGATGGGTGCCCTGATGGTTTCGTCTGAAGGAGCATGTGCCGCCTATTATCAGTATGGCGGGATCGATGCGGTGCCGGAGCCAGCGCAATGAACGCTGTAACTCCCACTGGCAACGGACGGCTGCGAGCGGAGCGGGTCACGCTGGCGCATGGCGGTGGCGGCAAGGCCATGCGGGATCTGATCGAGGATGTGTTTACCTCGGTTTTCGAACCCGACGGGTTGGAAGACCAGGCGCGGTTGAGCCACGAAATGTTGGCCGTGGAGGGTGCCCGGCTGGCCTTCACCACGGACAGTTTCGTAGTGCAGCCGCTCGAGTTTCCCGGTGGCGATATCGGCAAGATTGCGGTTTGCGGCACAGTTAACGACCTTACCGTCGGCGGCGCTCAACCGCTGTGGCTGTCGGCGGCCTTTATCATTGAGGAAGGCACCGAAGTCGCCTTGCTACGCCGCGTGGCAGCGGCCATGCGTAGGGCGGCCGACGAGGCCGGTGTGCGGATCGTGACCGGCGATACCAAGGTGGTTGAGCGCGGTGCTGCCGATACGCTTTTCGTCACCACTTCCGGAGTGGGAGTCATCCCTGCTGGACGCGAACTTGCCGCGGAGAAAGTTCGCGCGGGCGATGTCGCGCTGGTCAACGGTGTATTGGGTGATCATGGCGCCGCCATTCTGGCCGCGCGTGGAGACATGGCTTTCGAGGCGGATATTCGTTCGGATTGCCGCCCGCTCAATCACCTGATGGAAGCGGTGATCGAAGCCGCACCGGGTGTGCGCTGTGCGCGGGATGCCACCAGAGGAGGCCTGGCCAGCGCACTCAACGAAATATCGCAAGCCTCGGCCATCGGGATCGAGATCGACGAGGCCAGATTGCCAATGAGGGCCGAGGTCAAGGGCGTGTGCGAACTGCTCGGGCTTGATCCACTCTATCTCGCCAATGAAGGGGCGCTGGTGCTGTTCGTTCCAGAGGAGCAGGCGGAAGCTGCGCTGACAGCCATGCGCTCAACCGAGGCAGGGCGCGATGCAGCCATTATCGGGCGCGCGGCAGAGATGCGCAGCCCGCGCGTGGTCATGCATAGCCTGTTCGGCGGGAGCCGGATCGTCGATATGCTGGTCGGCGAGCAGCTGCCGCGTATCTGCTGAGGGAGAAGACCTGCCATGCAACTCTCGTTGATCGCCCTGGGTTTCCTTGCCGGAATGGGCCATGCGCTCGAACCCGATCACCTCGCCGCTGTCGGCGCTATGGCCACGGGACGGAATTCGCGCCGGTCGATGGTGCTGCGGGGTGCTGCGTGGGGGCTAGGGCATACGCTCACCCTGCTCGCGATCTGCTCTGCAGTGATCCTGCTGGGCATGGCATTGACAGGCCGTACGGCAGCCCTTCTGGAGAGCGCCGTTGGCTTCATGCTGATTCTGCTGGGGGGTGATGTACTTTGGCGGATGCGCAAGGCACGGGTGCATTTCCACCTGCACGATCATTCCGATGGCGAACGTCATTTTCATGCTCACAGCCATCTTGGCGAACGGGCGCCCCATGATGCGAGCCGCCACGAGCACTCTCACCCCCACAAATTTCCCTTGAAAGCGCTGGCTGTCGGGCTGGTGCATGGCGCAGCAGGATCGGCTGCCCTGCTTACCCTGGCAGTCGCTTCGGTGGGTGATCCTCTGCTGGCGGTTATCTATGTCCTGCTGTTCGGAGTTGGCTCTATTGCAGGAATGGCTGCGCTCAGCTTTATCGCCTCCTGGCCACTTGGCTATGCAGAGCGAGTTGCCTTGCGACTTCATCGAGCGCTGAATCTGTCATTGGCTGTGCTGGCACTTGGCCTGGGATTGCACACGATCTACGCCAACCTGCCTGGCGTGTTGGGGGCGGCCTGATGCACGAGCTGTCTCTTGCCCGGAATATTGTCGCCATTGTTGGTGATCACGCGCAGGGTCGGCGGGTGTCGCGTGTGCGCCTGGCAGTCGGCCCCTATGCCTGCGTAGAGCGCGAGGCGATCCGATTTTCATTCGAGGTGGCGAGCGAAGGTACGCTGCTCGAGAAGGCTGCACTCGAATTTCTGGAAGGCGAGACCGACCAGTTCATCATCAAGGATTTCGATATGGAGGAAATGGCCTGATGTGCGGCACCTGCGGATGCACCGATCCTGACAACGAGATCGCGATGATCGACCCGGAAACCGGGAAGCGAGTGCTGCTTCGCAGCGGCGATGACCATTCCCACGATCATGACCACCCCCACGATCACACTCATTCACACGACCATGATCATTCACACGGGCACCATCATCACCACCATCATGATCACGGGCATGACCATCACCACCACGGCGAACAAGCGGCGCGTGTATCGCTGGAAACCGCCGTGCTTGACCGGAATGATCGCCAGGCGGCTCGCAACCGGGGCTGGTTCGAAGGGCGCGGTGTTGTCGCGCTCAATCTCGTCAGTTCGCCAGGGGCTGGCAAGACGACCTTGCTCGAAACCACGATCCGGGCGCTGGAAGGAAGTCTGCCGATTGCCGTTATCGAAGGTGATCAACAGACGGCCAATGATGCCACGCGCATTCGCGAAGCGGGGGCCCGTGCAATCCAGATCAACACTGGAGCCGGCTGTCACCTCGAAGCCGATATGGTTGCCCGCGCTGTTGAAGAACTCGCACCGAAATCCGGCTCGTTGCTGCTGATCGAGAATGTCGGCAATCTTGTTTGTCCGGCGATGTTCGATCTGGGTGAGCGGATGAAGGTCGCCGTTATCTCCACCCCGGAGGGCGAGGACAAGCCACTCAAATATCCGCACATGTTCCGCGCAGCAGAGGTGGTGCTGATCAACAAGATCGACCTCGCCCCGCATGTTGGATTCGACGAGGCCGCATGCCGCTCAAACATCTCCTCAGTAAACCCCAATGCGCGCGTCTTGCTGGTTTCCGCCCGCACCGGTGAAGGGATGGACGCGTGGTACGATTTCCTGCGAGCAATGGTGTCAGCAGCCGCAGATGGCGGGTGCCTCATTTAGGCGGGACTGCCCACGGGATTAAGATCGTCATCTTGCCCTATCGAGGAATGGCGGCTTTCTTTAGTTTTAGAGCCCAGACCGGACGGTCCGAAACCGGCCCTATTCTGTTGAAAAACTCCTCTTGCGAAGAGAGCGAGCCGCTGATTCAGTGTTCTTCGTAATCAGGAGATTTGCTGATGATGGGCGAGCGAACGGTGATGCAGGAGGCGCTGTTCTACAGCTTCCGCATCGA
>NZ_JBSXNU010000050.1:0-92219 GCF_056857815.1 Qipengyuania sp. B-5
GACCAGCTTGGCGCCGGGAATGCCGATCACGAGATAGGCGGTGAAGAAGCAGAACTGCACCAGCATGGCCTGGGTGTAGTTGAGCGTGAACAGCTCCTTCAGCTTGGGGATCAGCACATCGTTGAGCGAGGTGATGCCGCCGAAGATGAAGAACAGGCCGAAGACGAAGTAGTTCAGCCCCGGCGCATGGATGCCGTTGTCTTCCGCTTCGATCGGATGTGGATCCGTGCTCGACGCGACGTCCGGTGCAAGTGCCATTTCGATTGTCCTCCCAAGTCCCGGCGCGATCCTGTATTGCCCGGGTATTGTTGCGCCGCTGTGTGTGCCAGCCTTTCGCTTTCATACAAAACGAATACGAATGCCGATCAGAACGAGCAATCCGTTCCTTCGGCCAGTTCCTCACGCGTGATCGTGGCGATGTCGAAGCTGAATGTGCCCGCGCTGGTGAAGGTCAGGCTGTCGCCCAGTCCGGCCGCGCATTCCTGCGTAATGATCATTTCGCGCCAGTCTTTCTCTGCGGCGACCGAAAGCGGCTGGGTCAGGTCGATGGTAGCGGTGCCCGTTGCGAGCGTGACCGGCTGGACCGGCCGCTGCTTCACGCGGTAGACGATGCGGTACGCTCCCGCGCCTTCGCCTTCCTGCGCGATGGTGAGGGAGGATCCGGGCGAGAAGGTGATTTCGCGCGAATCTTCCTGGGCATTCCTGTCGATGCCGCGCACGCTGACTCCCGCGGCGGATCCGCGAAGGTTCGGGAGATCGGTGCCGCTGGCGCTGGCGGAGATGCCGGCTTCGAACCGGCCGTTCACGAACCATTCCGAACTCGCCCCCGCGAGCAGGGCGTCGCAGGTTTCATCGAGCATGGGCAGGGCGGCCGTGTCGTCCAGCGAACGCCCGTATCCCACCGGGAAGAGAGCGCCGTCCGGCCCGTTGAGCGGACCGAAGTCGCAGGTCGCAGGCCAGCTGAAGCCGAGCTTGCCGGTGGCAGGCTGCGCGCCGGTCAGGACATCGGCAATCCCTGCACCTTCGCTGCCTGGAAGCCAGGACGCCACGAATGCATCGGCGGCGTTGAGCTCGCGATTGACCCACATCGGGCGGCCGGAAAGGAACACGGCAACCGTGGGCACGCCTTCGGCCTTGAACTTGCGGAGAAGGCCAAGGCCTTCCTCATCCGAGAAACCGAGATGCTTCCGGTCGCCTGCGAATTCCGCATAGGGTTCCTCGCCAAACACCACGACGGCGACATCGGGCTTGGCCGAATAACTGCCGTCGACCGACAGCGTGGCCTGCCCGCCGCTTTCTTCGACTGCGGCTTCGAGGCCGCTCCAGATCGAGATGGCGCCCGGGAAATAGCTGTTGTCGAGTTCGCCGCCGCCTTGCCAGGTCAGCGTCCAGCCGCCCGATGCCTGCGCGATATCGTCTGCGGCAGTGCCGGCAACCAGAATGTTCGCTCCGCCCCTCAGCGGAAGCACACCGTTGTTCTTGAGCAGGACCTGCGACTTGGCGACCGCCTCGCGCGCAATCGCTCGATGTTCGGGCGAACCGAGCAGCTCGTAATCGCCCGCATTGGGACGGTTCGATGGCTGGACGAATTCATCGAGCAGGCCGGCGCGCATTTTCACGCGCAGCACACGGCTCACGGCCTCGTCCAGCTTTGCCATCGGGATGGTGCCGTCGTTCACCTGCGCCACGGTGGTTTCGAGCAGGCCCTTCCATTCGTCGGGCACCATGTAGATGTCGAGCCCCGCCAGCAGTGACTGCGGGCAGTCGGTATTGGTGCATCCCGCAACCTGTCCGTGGCCGTTCCAGTCGCCGACGACCAGGCCGTCGAAGCCCAGCTCATCGCGCAGGACACCGGTCAGCAGCGCCTCGTTGCCGTGCATCTTGCGGCCGTTGATCGAGTTGAAGCTGGCCATGACCGCTTCCACGCCGGCATCGATAGCGGCGGGGTAGGGGGCGGCATGCACTTTCTTCAGCGCTTCGATGTCGCCGGTGACCTCGCCCTGGTCGACGCCCTTGTCTGTCCCGCCATCACCGAAGAAGTGCTTGGCCGTGGCAATGACATGACCAGCCCCGAGGCGGTCGGGATCGCCCTTGCGGCCCTGCAGACCCTCGACGAGGGCAGCCCCAAGGGGGGCCACGATGGCAGGATCTTCGGAATAGCTTTCGTAGGTGCGGCCCCAGCGATCATCCCGCGCCACGGCGACGGTGGGCGAGAAGTTCCAGTCGATGCCCGTAACCTCGATCTCGACGGCTGTCGCTTCGCCGATGCGGCGGATCAGATCGGGATCGCGGGTCGCGCCAAGCCCGATGTTGTGCGGGAAGACCGTAGCTCGCACGACATTTGTGTGACCGTGGACGGCATCGGTGCCCCACATGGTCGGGATGACCGGCTCGCCATTTTCCATGGGTGCGACCGAGGCGAGATACATCTCGTCCGCCAGCCTGAGCCATTCGGATGCTTCGGCGAATTCATCGCCATAGGGCCCGCCATTGCCGCCGTTGAGATAGCTGCCGAAACGATATCGACGCATATCCTCTGCCGTAAAACTGTTGATCTGCGGCTGGATAAGCTGGGCGACCTTGCGCTCGACACTCATGCGCGAGACCAGGTCGGCTACGCGAGCGTCTTCGCTTGATGGCGCGACCGCCTCCGATGGTGTTTCCATCCCGCCCGGAACCGTGCTGCAGCCTCCCAGGAGCACCGCAGCGGCAGTCGCCATCCAAAACGCCTTCATATCCATCATCCCTTCGCGTCCCTTTGAGAACGTTATCAATCTTGAGGGTTGCCATGAGGCGCGGGCAAAATCAAGCGACTAGTTCGAGCGGGGCATCGTCACCAGCAAGGCGGTCGCAATCGCTGCCAGAGCCGCAAGGGCGACGAAGAGTCCGGCAAAGCCGAATAGCGGGACCAACATGATCGTCAGCCACGGCATAATCAGGCTCGGCATGGTGTTGGTGAGATTGAACAGCCCGAGATCGCGGCCCCGCGTTTCCGGGCGCGGCAGCACGCGCAGGGTCTGGCTGGAATGCAGCGCAAGGAAGACGCCGGTCGACAGGCCGAACACAACATAGCCGGCGATGGCCCCGGCGAGGTCCTGTGCCAGAGCCATGATGAGCAGCCCCCCGGTTCCTATGCCTGCGCCTATCGCGAGCGGGAGGATCGGCCGATCGCGCCGGTCCGACCATCTCCCTGCGAGAAGCGCCAGCGGCACGGACAGGCCCAGGACTACCGCGAATATCCGCGCCGTGTCATTGTCGGTAAAGTTTTCGTCGATGCTGACGAACCAGATCAGGAGGTAAGCGAATAGCGCCGCTTCGGCGATCTGCACCAGCAATCGCGCCAGCCACATCCTGGAGACGGCACCGCGCTTGAATGTTCGCCGCGACCCGGGAATTTCGGCCCCCGAGGACATAAGGTGCGGCATCGGAACCGGCTTGCCGAAGAGCACGACGGGCAGGACCATGCCCGCGACCAGAAGCGCGACAAGGATCAACCGCCCGTCCGGATTGGCCAAGCCCGGAATGGTCACCAGCGCACCGGCGGCGGCACCCAGGGCAGGGGCGAAAGCCAGCAGCCCTCCGAGCAGGCCCTTCTGTGCGTCGGGCACGACATCCCCGGCCCACGCCGTAAGCGGGGCGAGCATCATGTTCAGCGCAAGCTGCCACACCACAATGAGGCTGATGAGGTGTGCCGGTGTCTCTGCCTCGCTTACGGAGACCAGCAATAGGCACGAGAGGAGTAGGCCCCCCAATATCCACGGGATCCGCCTACCGGTGCGATCGCTGGCCCAACCGAAGCCGATATTCGCGATGCTGGCCGCAATCGCCCCGGCGAAGGCGATATATGCCAGATAGGTGATCGTTTCACTTCCGGCCAGATCCGTCACGCGGACCGGCAGGAGAAGCGTCAGAAAAGGAACATAGGATACTGCCCCGCCGGCCACGGCGAGAGCATAGAGCCACAAGAAACGCAGCGATTGGTGCTGGGGAGAACCGGACTCAGCTTGCGCCACGAACAGGAGCCTGCGCAGTGGATCCGCGTACCACAAGTTCGCCCTTGAGTGAGATGGGATGCTCTGCAGGCTTCGTTTTGCGCGCTCCGATCAGGAGCTCGACTGCACGGGAAGTCGTGGCAGCGATAGGCTGGTCGATCGCTGTCAGGGCGGGCTGGGTAAAGCGCACGATAGGCGAATTATCGAAGCTGATCAGCGAAAGGTCGCCCGGTATGTCCAGGCCGCGATCGCGTGCCACTTCGAGCGTGGCCAGGGCCATCTGATCGCTACTGGCGATGATTGCAGTTGGGGGCCGTTCCCGATCGAGGAGTTTTCTTGCAGCTTCGGCACCGCTCTCGAAACCGAAATCCCCTCTTTCGAAAAGGCCCTCGTGCGACAGCCCACGCTTCTCCATTTCCTGCTGCCAGCCTTCGATCCGCCACTCCGAAAGGCTGAAATCCTCGGAGCCTGCAATGAAACCGATGCGCTCGTGACCCAATTCGATCAGATGATCCGTGGCGAGACGCGCATTGTGCGTGTCGCCCATCGTCATCGCGATGCCGGGACCTTCCCGCTTCGAACCGATCCTCGCAAACGGTATGCCGCGCTCGGCGAGCAGGTCGGTTATGAGCGAGTTTTCGGAGTTCGGAGGAGTAAGGATGACGCCATCCGGCTGGAGGGCCGCGATGGCCGCGCCGAGTTCGCGTTCGACATGGTCGTTATGAGTGTCGACAAGCTCGATCAGCATTCGATAACCGTGCTCCGCGCAGGTGAGCATTCCTCCCAGCAGCATCTGGTCGACCCAGTCGCGGCCCTCGCGAGCGCGCCAATCGGCAATCGTCAGCTCGCGATCGTTGATTGCGAGGATAATGTATGATCGCGAACCGCTCATCCGCTGCGCGGCAATGGAAGGAACATAGCCGAGCTTGTCGATGCTTGCCTGCACCCGCTCTTTCATCTCAGCGCGGACATTCGGGCCATTGTTAATGACGCGGCTGACCGTCTGCAGGGAAACCCCCGCATCCGCGGCCACATGCTTGATCGTCACCGACTGGCGCCGCCGTGCCATGTCCAAAACCCTCTAGAAATTCCCGTCTTCTGGCTGTCCCAGCCTATCCGCGAGAGCGGTGTCCCGCCACCGAGAAGGTCCACAAATCCGGGCATTACATACGAATACGGGCCCCGGCCGCTAAAACGAGGCCCGTAACTTTTCCGGCCTCCCAGACCCGCTTAGAAGTTGAAGCGGGCGATGAAGGTGTAGCGGCGGTCGTTGCGGAAGGCCGCGCTGATCGGGCGCGTCCCGTTGTAATCGACCTTGGTCGACAGCTTGGTCACTTCGTCGAGCAGGTTGACGCCCTGGACGCCGAGTTTGATGTTCTCGTTGACCGTGTAGAAGATCGACCCGTCGAGCTGGCCGCCGGCTTCTTGGAAGATCGGCGAGAACGGGAAGAGATCGTCCCGCGTTGTGACCAAGAAATCGCTACGCCAGTTGTACGCAGCACGTGCCGAGAACGGACCACGCTCATAGAAAACCGTGGCGTTGATGGTATGCTCGGAAACACCCTGCAGCGGCGTGCCGGCGACGAACGGACCGTTGTTGACCGGACCACCGCTCGAATTGACCGAGGGCGAACCGATGCCTGAGATATTCGGGTTCGGGAAGTCCGAGGCGTCGACATAGGTGTAGGAGAACTGCGTTCCGAGGCCCGAAAGGAGGCCTGGCAGGAAATCGTACACCTGCTGGTGAGCAAGTTCCAACCCCTTCAGCGTGCCGGAAATATCGTTCGCCGGACCACGGATGACCACGTCCTGCGACCCGGCATCGGGAGCGGAGTAATTCACCAGCCCGACGCCGTTCTGCACGATACCCTCGATATCCTTCATGAACAGCGCAAGCGTAAGCGAGCCGACCTCGTCGAAGTACCATTCCGCGCTGAGATCGTAATTCCAAGATTCTACCGGACGCAGGTTACGATTGCCGGTCTGCAATTGGAGCAGCGGTCCTGATTCGACGTTGCCGCTGAACGCAAGCGTGCCGCCGGCGTTGAACAAGTTCAGGTCGGGACGCGAGATACCCTTGGAAACAGCACCGCGGATCACGATGCCATCGCCGTTATCGAACCGCACGTTCAGCGACGGCAGCCAGTGATCGAAGGTGATGTCGCGCGTGTCCGAGATCAGCTCGCCGGTGTACAGCGCAGCGAACTGATTCAAACGGTCGCCTGTGAGATCACAATAATCCGGCCTGCCTTCGCCGTCGGGAATTGCAGCACACGGAACCGAGATCTCCGTCGGTTGAACGATCCCGTCGCCATTCCCGCCATTGGCCACCGCATCGAATTGCGCTGGGTCAGGGAAGGCAATTGTCGAATCGTTGCCGACTTTGGTCTCGACATACCGAACACCAATATTGCCCGACATGGTCCAGCCCCCGAAATCGGTTCCGAAATCGAGGCGGCCGTAAGCCGCATTTGTGATCTCGGTCACATCGGAGATTTCACCCGGACAGAATGGATCACACTGAACCACCGTACCATCAAGCAGGGTACGGGAGCGATTGTTCACGCCGTAGGTAGCAACGCCGAAAGGACCAGACCCGGAAAAATCGTTGATTGCGGCCACCTGCTGGTCGGTCGTCCCGGCCAGGTATTCTCCGAGGAAATCGTCGCCGCCGAAGAAAAACGCCGACCCGCCTTCGATCGGAGTCGATGTTTCGCCGCGCTGGAAATTGTCCGCAAAAGGCGAGCGCACTTGCGCAAAGTTCGGGAATTCGTCGACATAGGCACCGCCGCCAATTGCGCCCTCCTGGCCCGGCAGGCCCGTGTAGAAGCGGCCCGGCTCGAAAGTGCACGGCTCGAAGGTCGACGGGTTTTGGCCCCAAGGTAAACAGTTTGCACGACCGGTCCAAGGCGCCGACAGATTACCCCAGGTGCTGAAGTTGGTGTTGCGGTTCACGCGGTCGCGTGCCGCCCAGCGTGCACCGAAGCGCGCCTTCTTGAGGAAGCCTTCGTCGCTGATGTCGTATTCGAAATCGCCTGACAGGCTAAACAGATTGCCATCATTGCGCTCGCGGCTGTCCAGAGCGAACCAGTAGTAGGTGTAATACCCGCTACCGAAATAATCCTGCGGAACATCGGCCGGAAGCGGTCCCGACGGCTGAAGGAACTGGATGTCCGGCGTTTCGCCGCTCAGGTCGATTGCAATGTCGGCCCAAGTGCTCGTTGCGCCGAACACTGAGTCGCGGGTCAGTTCGGAGGAGACGTGCTGCGCCTCGAATTTGGCGCGGAAACGATCGGTGAATTCCGCCTCGATGTCGAACGAGTAGTCCTCGGTTGTGCTATCGGTGTCACGCAGGAAGCGCAGCGCATCGAGCGGGATTCCGCCGATACCAAGCGGGTTCGCGTATGGGTCGCCCACGTTCTGAGTGAGAACGCCGCTCACGAAATTGCCATTGGCATCAAACTCGTAGGTCGTGCCCGGACGCGGCTGGTTGGTCGCAATGCCATCGTCGATACGACCAAGAAGAGCGTACTCTGAGGTGAAGAAGCTGGTATCCGAGCGCAGATACTCGGCGGTCATCAGCAGGCGACCGTCGAGCGTTTCGAACTGGCCGACGACCGAATAGGCCTGGCGGTCACGATCCAGGGTGGTCGAACGGACGTTGGCGAACTGGGGAACCAGAACCGTGTCGGCTGGCGGGAACTCGTCGGGACCGAGCAGGACGTCCCCCTGAAAGCCCCCGGAATCGACTGCTTGCGCGCGAATGCAGCCGCTGCTTAGGTCGGAGGGGCGATAGCAGTAATCGACTAGCTGCGAGGCATCGGTACGGCTCTTGAGCGCCGAATTCGAATAGCTCAGCTGCAGCCCGAAGGTGCCGGCAGCGGTGTCGAAGGTGTCCGATGCCAAAATGTTAAAAGTCGGCGACCATTCTTGGCGAAGGTCACCATAGTTGGCTTCGATCGATCCCGCGATGTTGAGGCCGGGATTATCGAGCGGCTTGCGGGTGACGAGATTGACGAGACCCGAAATCTGGCCCTCGATCATGTCGGCAGTGGTGTTCTTGAAGACTTCAACACGACCCACCAGCTCGGGCGACACATCTTCGAAGCTCAGCGCAATACCGCCATTGGCCGAAAAAATGTCGCGTCCGTTAAGCTCCGAGCGCACATAGGGAAGGCCGCGGATGATGACCCCGGTACCTTCGACCGAGAACCGGGTCGGGTCGGAAGTCTTTTCGAAGCGACCGATATTCACGCCGGGCACGCGCTGCAGCGTTTCTGCGACAGAACGGTCGGGCAGGGCGCCGATATCTTCGGCGGTGATGACGTCGACGACAGTGTCGGCACGCTCCTTGATGCTCTGCGCGGTTTTCAGCGACTGGGCGAAGCCGGTGACGATAATGACGTTTTCATCATCGAGCTCTTCCGGCGTGCCGCCAGCCGATTCCTCGTTGATGGTGTCGTCGGTGTCCTGTGCAAAAGCAGGCTGCGACGCCACGAGCGCGAGCCCCGATGCGGTGGTGAGTGCGGCGGTGCGCGAAAATGCTACGACGCCTGTCGTTTTACGAGACATGAATCCTCCCTGATCCCAAGCTTTTCTGCAGGGTTCACCCTGCAATTTTGGCAGAACGAATCCTGCAATCAGTTTGAAACATATCGCGGGTTGTGAGCGTTCTCAAGATATAATATGAACGTTCTCAACAAGCGTGACCCTATGGTAACAGGTGATCATCGCTGGCATGGGGAGAGGCATGGCAATCGAACATATCGTAATCGTCGGCGGCGGAACGGCCGGATGGATGGCTGCTGCGGCTCTTTCGCGAATTCGCGACGGGCGGGATCTCAGGATTACCGTCGTGGAATCCGAGATGATCGGGACGGTCGGCGTGGGCGAGGCGACGATTCCTCCATTTGTCGGTTTCAACCGGGTGCTCGACATAGACGAGCGGGAATTTCTTTCCGAAGTGCAGGGCACGTTCAAACTGGGTATCCAGTTCGTGAACTGGGGCCAGGTCGGCGAAAGCTACATCCACCCGTTCGGCAATTACGGTTACGACATCGGCGGTATCGGTTTCCACCAGGTGTGGCACAAATTGCGCCAGCGCGGCGACAAGCGGCCGCTTCAGCTATTCAACCTCGAAACCATGGCGGCCCATTTCGGCAAGTTCTCCCGCAGCGAAGATTACGCACGCGAGGATCTTCCTCCGATGAACTATGCCTACCACATCAATGCGACTGCCTACGCGCAGTATTTGCGTAAATATGCGGAGAAGCGCGGTGTTGTTCGGAAAGAGGGCATCGTAAAGGACGTGGCCCTCGATGGCGAGACAGGCTTCGTCACCGGGCTAACGCTGGATAGTGGTACCCGCATCGAGGGCGATTTCTTTGTCGATTGCACCGGCTTTCGCGGTGTGTTGATCGAACAGGCGCTTGAAACGGGCTATGAAGACTGGACCCATTACCTCCCCTGCGACCGGGCCGTGGCCTTGCCTTGCAATCGCGACGACGGTTCGCCGCCGCCACCCTTTACACGTGCGATTGCGCATAAGGCGGGCTGGCAGTGGCAAGTGCCTCTCCAGCATCGCAACGGCAATGGCCATGTCTATTGCAGCCAGTTCATGGAGGCCGATGAGGCGCACGATATACTGGTCGCGAACCTCGCGGGGAAACCTACCGCCGAACCCAATCATTTGCGGTTCGTGACGGGTCGCCGGAAGAAATTCTGGAACAGGAACGTCGTCGCGCTGGGCCTGGCATCGGGCTTTATGGAGCCGCTCGAGAGCACTTCGATCCACCTCATCAATACCGGCGTGAACAAGCTGATCGCCACCCTTTCGCTCGATGGTGTGAACGAAGCGCAGGCAAGCACTTACAATCGTCTGGCGACGAAGGAATACGAGAAGATCCGCGATTTTCTCGTCCTGCACTACAAGGCCACCAGGCGCGACGATTCCGAATTCTGGAATTACTGCCGCACGATGGATGTGCCGGACACGCTCACCGAGAAGATCGAGATATTCAAGGCGAACGGGCAGATATTCCGCGAGGAGGACGAACTCTTCACCACCACCAGCTGGGCTGCCGTGATGATGGGGCAGGGCATACAGATGGAGGGCACCAGTCCGATGGCTGATAGCGTTGCCGACAGTTCCGTCAAAGAGATCGACGAGATGGAGAAGTCGATCCAGTGGCTGGTCCAGCGAATGCCGAGCCACCAGCAGTATCTGGAGAAATATTGCCGGGCCGCCGTAGCCGCGTAACGCTTGCCCTTGGGCGGAGGCGGCTCTAGCGCTCATACTGCATGTTCGACCCCACGGCCTTCCGCAGCGCCCTCGGCTCTTTCGCGACCGGCGTGACTATCGTTACCGCCCGCGACGGAGAGGGCCGTCCCGTCGGACTGACGGCGAACAGCTTCAATTCAGTCAGCCTCGATCCGCCAATGGTGCTGTGGAGCCTCTCCTTGCATTCACGAAGCCTGCCGGTTTTCCGCGATGCGGAGAATTGGGCGGTGCACGTGCTGGCAGCCGATCAGCAGGCCATGTCCGATCGCTTCGCGACTCCGGGTGTCGACAAATTCGACGGTCTCTCGCTCGCCGATGGGCCGGAAGGTGCGCCCCTGATCGAAGGCAGTGCCGCCCGCTTCGGTTGCCGTGCCCGCTTCGAATACGAAGGGGGAGATCACGCCATTTTCCTGGGCGAAGTGGTCGATTTCGACCGGCGCGAGGCAGAGCCGCTGATCTATCACGGAGGCCGGTACGGACGGATCATGCGTTCACCGACGGGCGCCGATCTGGAGCGTGAAGGCCTCGCCGAGGAAAGCGGCAGCGGCCTTTCCCTTACGGAACGCGGCGCCGAACTGCTCGAGACGCTGGCGCGGATCGCGAAGCGCTAGACTCGGCTCTCGCCCGTCGATACCGGTTGCGAAACGCAACCAGAGGGAGAGCCGCCATGAAGACCCGCATCACCGAAATGTTCGGCATCGAGCATCCGATTATCCAGGGCGGAATGCATTATGTCGGTTTTGCGGAACTGGCGGCGGCTGTCTCCAATGCGGGTGGCCTCGGCATCATCACCGGCCTCACGCAAGGCACGCCCGAAAAACTCGCCAACGAGATCGCGCGCTGCAAGGACATGACCGACAAGCCTTTCGGCGTGAACCTGACTTTCCTGCCTACTGTCAACGCCCCCGATTATCCGGGCCTCGTGCGGACGATTATCGAAGGGGGCGTGAAGATCGTGGAGACCGCGGGCAACAACCCCGCCCAGGTCCTGCCCTTTTTCAAGGATGCCGGGGTCAAGGTGATCCACAAATGCACCAGCGTGCGCCACAGCCTGAAGGCCCAGTCTATCGGCTGCGATGCAGTGAGCGTCGACGGCTTCGAATGCGGCGGCCATCCGGGCGAAGACGATATCCCGAACATGATCCTGCTTCCGCGCGCGGCGGACGAGTTGGAAATCCCCTTTGTCGCCAGCGGGGGCATGGCTGATGGGCGCAGCCTGGTTGCCAGCCTTGCCATGGGTGCGGACGGAATGAACATGGGCACGCGCTTCATCGCGACGCAGGAGGCCCCGGTACATGAGAATGTGAAGAAGGCGATCGTTGCGGCAAGCGAACTCGACACGCGCCTTGTCATGCGGCCATTGCGCAATACGGAGCGGGTGATGACAAACGATGCGGTCGAGGAATTGCTGCGTATCGAAAAGGAGAAGGGCGCAGACCTCAAGTTCGAGGACATTATCGAACAGGTCGCTGGCGTATATCCACGCATCATGATGGAGGGCGACATGGATGCAGGCGCATGGTCCTGCGGCATGGTGGCAGGCCTCATCAACGACATTCCGACCTGCAAGGAACTGATAGATTCCATCATGGCCGAGGCCGAAGAGATTATCACGAAGCGCCTTGCCGGTTTCCAGAATGCCTGAGGGTTTTGACTGAGGGTCGAACGGCTGATCGGCGACTGTTACAAACCGCATCGGACGGTCACACACCAGTCATATCGCTGCGCCATCGCTGATCCCCGAGACAGGGATCAGGGGACGCTCGCCCGTGAACGTGATTACGATATTGATGACCGACGAAGAGGCTGCAGACTTCGCCGATTTCGATCATGGCGATGCGCGCTATGTGTTCGACCGGCTGACTGGTGCCGGGCCGCAGCGTTTACTCGAAGGACCGGTCTGCGCCTTCATCGACTGGGTGATGAACGAGATGTCCGGACTGGAAATGTGCCGCCGTCTGCGAGCTGACCCGCGCACGTCCGACGCGCATATCACCATCGTCCTCGAGACTTGCGACCAGGAAGACAAGCGCCGCGCCCTTGCTGCGGGTGCCGACGATTACATGGTGGGGCCGGTCGAGCGGACGAATATCCTCGACCGTGTCCTGGCGCTGGGCACCGGACGTGCGACCACTGTTTCCACACGCCCGTTCCAGCTGGGCGATCTGGAAATCGATCTCCCTGCATTACAGGCCCGCTGGCAGACGAAGCCCATCTCGCTTCGTCCCAATGAATTCCGCCTGCTGCGTTTCTTTGCCGAGAACGCCGACCGTGTGCTCAGCCGGAACGAGTTGATCGACGGGCTAGGCAAGCAGGAACCGCCGATCGACGAACGCACGGTGGATGTATGGATCGGCCGCCTACGGCGCGCGCTGCGCGACGTGGGGGCGGGTGATCCGATCCGCACAGTGCGATCGCTGGGCTACGTCTACGATAGCCACTGATTCTCCCATCGACCGACAAAAAAGGGCCGCTCCATAGGGGCGGCCCTTGTAGTCTCTCCGAGGGATAGTCTTCAGAACTTTATCGACGCGCCCAAGCTAAAGCTGCGGCCCACGTCATAGCTGTTGATTTCGATCCGGTTGGTGCCGTTGGTCTGGAATTCCTCATGGCCCTGGCCGGTCAGGTTCCGCGCCTCGAACTTGAGTTCGACTTCCTTGCCGGAAAGCTCGAAGCCCTGGCGCACCACGAAGTCCAGCGTGAAACCCGGTTCCTCGATGATATCGGGAAGCGGTCCCGCGCCGCGGCTGGTGATACGCTCGCTAGCGTATTTCAGCAGCAGCGTGAACTGGCTCAGCCGGTCTAGATCCTCCAAGCCGAGCTGCAGGTTGACCAGATGATCCGACTGTCCGGTGAGCGGCACGCCGTCGTCGAAGAAGTTGGTCGCCGGCTGATCCGCGAAAGGGAATACTCGCGCGATGTCGTCGGGGCCAACCGATATCTCCGATTGGGTGTAGGTGTAGTTGGCGATCGCCACCAGCTGTTGGCTATCGAACCATCCGCCCAGATCTACGAGATCGTAGTTATACTGGAACTCGGCTTCCGCACCATACAGTTCGGCCTTCGGAGCATTGGCGAAGCCGCTGACGATTTCGTTGTCAGAGAAACTGGTGAAGACCTCGATCGGGTTTTCGATGTCCTTGTAAAAGCCCGCCACGCTCGCGCGGCTGCCGCCGCCCATGTAATATTCGAGGCGTGCCTCGTAATTCGTCAGTTCGCTGTCGATGAGACGCGGATTGCCGTTGAACTGGCGGTTGGTTTCCGGATCGAAATAGGTCTGGAAGATCAGCTCGCGGAATTGGGGGCGGGCGATGGTCTTCGAAGCGCTGGCACGGAACTGCAGACTGTCGGTCGCCTCCCAGGTCAGCGTGCCGCCTGGCAGCCAATAGCTGTTTTCCAGCAGTGTGCCGCTGGTCGAACCGAGCGGTTCGGCAAACACTTCGACTGCTTCGACCGACTGGACCGCGTCCTCGTAGCGCACGCCGACATCGAGCGTGAGCCGATCGAACGGACGCAGGTTTACCTTGCCGTAGCCCGCGTGAATTTCGAGTGCGGCGGCGAAGGCCGGATCGGATTGGGTGGTTTCGAAAATGATGAGCTCGTATGGGCCGATCCCGCCTGCTTCCTGAGCGTCGCGATCGAAGGCGAAATCGATCAGCGCATCGCCGAGAAGGTTGTCGGGGCGGAACGCGCCGAAACCTTCGGGAAAGCCCGAGGAAGCGCGAATATCGAATTCACGACGCGTCGAGAAGCGGTCGATATCGGTGTAGGCGTAACCGACCGTCGCGTTCAACCAGTCGTTGAAAGCGTAGCTGATGTCAGCGCCGCCATACCACAAATCTTCGGTCAGGTCCGAGAAGCTGACGATCGCACCACCGCGCTGGGGGTCGAGCGTATTGAGATAGAGATCGCCGTATGGGTCGTTCTCGTTGTTCGTACGCACATATTCAAAGGTCCATTCGAAGGGCGCCTCGCGCTTCGTCTGGGCGTAGCCTCCGCGCAGATCGATCGACAGATTGCCGAATTCCATCTCGCCGACGAACTGGCTGTTGAACAGTTGCCGTTCGAACCATGCGGTATCCTGGATGAGCGCGTCGTCGCCATCCTGCAAATCCGTCCCTTCTTCGAGAGCTGCACGCTTGAGCGTGTCGTGGATATAGAGATTCGTGAAACGGAATTTGTGCTCGGCGATTTCGAAGCCGAAACCAAGGAGGCCGTTGACGAGAACGCGGTTGTCGGTGACGAACTCGCGAAAGTCTGTGTCGAGTTCGAGCTCTTCGTTTACGGCAGTCTGCTTGGTGATGAAGCGGTTGCGCCATTTGTTGCTGATCGAACCGGTGGCGATGATCCCCAGCATCCCGTCAGAGCCCACGTCGAATGATGTGCCTGCGGTCACACCTGCACTGAAATTGGTCGGCAGGTCGCCGATCTTCTGGAGAAGGTACAGATTGGGATCGTTGATATCCTTGAGGATGCCGGCGGTATCGACGCCTTGGTCATTGAGCCGCGCTCCACTGTCGAAGAAGCCTTGCAGCGCGCCGTAGTTCGAAATGTCTCGGCGTCCCTGGTCGAAGCCGGTCCAGTCCCAGTCGCCGCCGAAATAGGTATAACCGGGCCCGAAAGTGGTTTCGGTATCGCCGCTGAGAGAGCCGCTGACGGTAAGGAAGCTTTCGGTCGGGATCGCGCGAGTGGTCAGGTTGATCACGCCACCACCGAATTCACCCGGAAAGTTTGCCGAATAGGTCTTCTGGACAAGGCTGGACGCGACCACGCTGGTCGGAAAGATGTCCAGGGGGACGACGCGGCTCAGCGGCTGCGGCGACGGAAGGGGCAGGCCGTTCAGCAGTGCCAGCGAATAGCGATCACCCAGTCCGCGGACATATACGAGTCCGTTGGCCTGCTGCGAAAGGCCGGTCACACGGCCCAGGGCGCCGGCAATATCGCCTTCGCCTGTGCGTGCGATGGTTTCCGTGTCGAGCACCGTTACCACTTGCGGGGAAGCCCGCGTCACGTCGCGCGTGCGGCGACCCGTGACCACGATGGTGCCGCCCGGAACGGAGATGTCGGGCTGCGCTTCCTCCTCGACAATATCGCCAGGAACGGCCTCACTGGCTGCATCGACATTGTCGGTCAGTTCCTCGTCGGGAACTTCGTCTTCGGTCGGCGGCGGACCTTCTGCCCCCGTGCTCTGCGCAAATGCGGCACTTGGGAAGGTCAGGGCGGTGGAGAGCAGGAGCAGTGCGGTTAGCTGCTTGCCGGATGACATGTGAGTGACCCCCTCAGATCAGGTCGAAAGCGTATCAATCGAGTGAGTGAGCGGGGACGCGCGGCGCGCGCCCCCGCTCATTTTGCTTGCAATCAGTCGTAGACCGGCAGGCTGGTGCAGGCCGAGGTGGAGCTGTCGAACGTCACCGTTGCGGAGGTGCAGGTCCAGCCGTTCACCCAATCGGCATTTTCGGCGAATACTGCGCCAATCCGCTCCGGCAGTTCGAAGAAGGATCCCCAAGCGGTGACGTCGAAGACCGGTACAGCGTCTTCGTTGGAGCCGTTCAGGAACAGCATCGAAAGAGTGTTCGTGAAGGCCGAGTTGTTGTTGGTGCCGTTATCGAAGACACTCTCCATTTCGGCTGCGGTAGAGCCCGAACCGTCACGGAACGGAGTTTCGCAGTCGAGCACGAAGCTGTCGAAAGCGACCGGACCGGCTTCATCGATCGAGGCGTTGGCAGCGCGGAAGAGTTCTTCCTGTCCGTCGACGCGCAGGCAGGCCGTGCCCTGGTTCGAAACGAGAACCGAATTGGCGATCGAATAGTCGGCGAAGCCGCGGATGCGGATAGCCTGATCATCGGCTTTCTGGTGAACGAAGGTGGCATTCGAGATGCGCGTGTTCTGGCGCGGCGTGCTGTCGTTGAAGGCGTTGTCCGAGTCCGATTCGATGATCGTATCGCCGGCGCCAGGACGCTGGACGGCGATGACATACTGCAGATTGGCTTTGACGCCCGTGTCGGTGTCGATTGAGTCGTCTTCCGCGCCGACCACGATCAGGTTGGAAAGGTTTACGCGGCCACCAAAGAGCTCGATGCCGTCATCCGAGCTGTTGAAGCTCATGATGTGGCTCAGTTCGGTGCCCGAGCCGGTGCCGCCGGTGGTCAGCGATTGAAGTTCGCTGTCACCCGAAAGGACGAAGCCGGAATAGCGGATCTGCACGTAGCTCATGCTGCCGGAACTGTCGTCCGGCGTCGCGCCGCCGAAGATGGCGGGCTGGGCTGCGCCTTCGACCTGGCGCTCGCAGTTGACCGAACCGGGAACTGCACCGGAAGCGATACAGTCGGTAACCGGTGCGCGGCCCGAAAGTACGACGCCGCCCCACTGGCCTGACGAGCTGTCGGTATTGAGGCCCTGCACGTTGTCGCGGCTGGTGAAGATGATCGGACGGTCGGCAGTGCCGTTCGCCTGGATGGTATTGCCGCGGTTGACGTTCAGGAAGCTCGAACCGGAAGCGTAGACGATCACACCCGGCTCTATCGTCAACTGGACATTGGTATCGGACAGGCCGTCGCTATCGTCAGGAGCCGGTCCCCCGTCGGCGCCGACATCGACGCGGCCGTTCATGCGGTAAAGCAGACCTTCGATGTAAGGCAGGGTGGAGCTTGCGGTGAATTGCGCGGGCATCGTGCACACGCGATATTCACCGGTCGGGCCAGAGATGGTGCCGCTATCGGTCAGACCTACGGGATCGCTGATGGTCGGGCAGCCAGCTGCCGGCGTTACCTCGGAAGAAGGCGGAGTAGGGGTCGGAGTCGGCGTGGGCGTACCGCCGCCGCCGGGATTGATGATGACGTCGCCGCCGGTGCCGGGTGAAACGATTTCATCGGCGCCGCAACCGGCAAGGGCCAGTGCGGAAGTGCCAAGAATGAGCGAGCGGTGGAAATTGGTCACGGATGCGGTCCCCTCAAAAAACCGGATGAGTCGAGAATTTCGAAATGCGAATTCGTTGATCGCGACTCGCCAGCTAGGGGCTGCGTGTGACAGTTTATGTCGCTTCGTGACCGTTATGTTGCAGTTTCAACAGATTCCGAGACCGGATGCGTACATTTCAAAAATGTGACAATGTTACGGTTTTGTTGCAGTCGAGCCTGCTGGGGCGTAGTTATTCCCTACAAGTTTGGGAGAACGACTATGTCTGTGTTGGCTGCAACTATGTTGCTATTCGCTGCCGAAGGGCCTGTGATGATCGTGTCCGCGCCCGATGCGCAGTACGATATCGGATATGAAGAACTCGCCGCCGGACAAGACCGTGCTGCGCTCGAAGCGATCGAGAATTGCAGGAGTTTGCCGGCCGACGATCCGGCGCGACAGATCAATCATGCGATCGCTCTTGCACGACTGGGTGAGTACGATGCGGCCAGGCAGAGCTTTGCCGCCGCGGCGCGCAATGCCGACCGCCTCGAGTTGGAGACCGCGACCGGCAACTGGATCGATTCCCGCGTCCTTGCGCGCCGCGGTCTCGCCATGCTGGATGACGGCCAGTTCGCCGATTACGAGGCGCTTGCAGTGCGCTAAAACAAAGCAGTTACCGAGGAATCTCCAACTGGGCCCGTCTTTACCGTTAGGGAAAGGCGGGCCTTCTTCTATGCAGCCCGAGGAAATTCTGGCATAATCAGCTTTCTGTCACCCCAATGTCATGTAGGGTGGCCAGTGGGGTCGCACGGAGGGTGTCCGACTATGATTCGCGCACACTTGGCGCCGCTTGCAGGATTGGCCTGTATGGCGCTGACCGCCTTCCCGGCGAAGGCGGATGTCATGGAGATTGATGCGGACGGCGCGCGCTGGGTAGCTGGCGGGCAGGCCGCGGTTGCTCCTGCGCATATGATGAGCGCCGATTACGATGCTCCGATTGCAGAAGTCCCGGCTGAAATCTTCGTTCCCGAAAATATCGTCGGCGACCCGGCGCAACATGCGGCGGGCGTTCCAGAGCCATACCGGGCGAAGGTGGCGGAACTCGCCGCGCGTTTCGATCTCAGCGCCTCTTTGATAGAAGCCATGGTATGGCAGGAAAGCCGCTGGCGGCATGAGGCGGTTTCGCCCGTGGGCGCACAGGGTTTGGCCCAGTTGATGCCGGGGACGGCGCGCGATCTAGGCGTGGATCCCCGCGATCCTTTTGCCAATCTCGAGGGCGGGGCGCGGTATCTGCGGGAGCAGCTCGACAGGTTCGACGGGGATCTGGAAAAGGCGCTTGCCGCTTACAACGCCGGTCCGGGCAGGGTGGAGCGGGCCAAAGGCATCCCGCGCATTCGGGAAACGCAGAATTACGTGGCCGCCATAATGGGGCGCCTTGCAGATCACTCACGGGAGTAGACAATTTTGAAATCGCTTTTCGCCAAGTTGGCGGTTCTTGCCGCCCTTCTCAGTCCCACCGCCGCCATGGCGCAGGTCCAGCAGGATCCTGCCGGTTCGGGCCCGATCGTCAATGCACTGGGCTGGCTGCAGGGCACTCTTTTAGGCAATGTCGCTACTGCGGTTGCCGTCATGGCCGTCGCGGCCGTGGGCTTCATGATGCTCACCGGCCGCCTGAACTGGCGTTTCGGCGCGACGGTCATAATCGGCGTGTTCATCCTCTTCGGGGCGGCTTCGATCGTTGCCGGTATCCAGGGCGTGGCGGCATAGGATGACCGCCCTGGTTCGCCACCCCGTCCACAGAGCGCTCACACGGCCGCAGATGTTTGCGGGCGTGACGTTCAACTATTTCATCATCAACGGGGTGGTGACGACCGAGGTATTCCTTATCACCGGCAGTTTCTGGGCGCTGTTCGCAGCGCTCGTGATGCATGGTGTGGGTTATTTCGCCTGCCTTCGTGAGCCGCGCATCTTCGATCTCTGGATCACCAAGGTTTCGAAGTGTCCGCGGGTCAGGAATTACAAACGCTGGGGGTGCAACAGCTATGCCGCGTAACGGCAAGTGGATCGGCCCTGCCTCGTGGAGTGCCAAGGAAGCCCGTGCTGGCGACCGGCTGCCCTACGCCAGGTTGGTCGATGAGCATACGGTGCTGATGCGTGACGGCAGCGTGATGACAGTAATTCAAGTCCCCGGCCTGCTGTTCGAGACCGAGGACAGCGAGGCGCTAAACGCACATGCGGCAACGCGCGAGGTAATGCTTCGCAGCACCCTCGATGCGCGGTTCGTCATGTATCATCACGTCATCCGCCGCCGCGTTTCGGTGGAGCTTGACGCAGAATTTCCCGATCCGATCAGCCGCCATATCGATGCGCGCTGGAAGGAACGGCTGGGGTCTGGCCAGCTCTTCGTGAACGACCAGTTCATCACGCTTATCCGCCGCCCCGCGCGCGGCAAGGCAGGCCTGGTCGAGCGGATTTCGAAAAAAGCGAAGCGTCGTCAGCAGGAACTTGAAGCCGATCCTAAGGATTTGCGCTCGCTACGTGCGGCGTCGCAGGGGCTTGTTGCATCATTGCAGGCCTACGGGGCTGCGGTCCTCGGCGATTACGTTGGGCCGCAAGGCAATGTGAACTCCGAAATGCTGGAGCTGCTTTCTGCGCTTTACAACGGCGAGATGCGGCCGGTTCGCAAGCCATCGGACGATGTCGATCTGGGAATGATGCTGCCCTATCGCCGCGTCAGCTTCGGTCTGGACGCGCTCGAAATGCGTGGCTCGGGTTCGCCCGATTTCGCATCAATTCTCGGCCTCAAGGATTATCCCGAGGCGACCAGCCCGGGCTTGCTCGATGGGCTTCTGCGCCTGCCGTTCGAGATGGTCGTTTCCGAAAGCTACGCTCCTGCCGAGCGCCAGACCGCGCGCGAACGCATGGACCTCGCGATCAGACGCCTCAAGAGCGCGGACGAGGAAGCCGCCGCGGAGCGGGCCGATATGATGGCTGCGCGGGACGCGCTGGGCAATGGTGCAGTCGGTTTTGGCGATCATCACCTGACCGTTATGCTCAAGGAACGCGACCTGGGTCGACTGGACGATGCGACTGCCGCCTGCGCCGCGGCGTTGGCCGATACCGGCGCGATCGCCGTGCGCGAAGACACGAATCTCGAACCTGCCTTCTGGGGCCAGTTTCCCGGTAATGAAAGTTATCTCGTCCGCCGCGCGCTGATCTCCAGTGCAAACATGGCGAGCTTCGGCAGCCTGCATGGTTTCGCGCTTGGTCAGGCGCAGGGCAATCATTGGGGCGAGGCAGTCACGCTACTGGAAACCACCAGCGCCACGCCTTTTTTCTTCAATTTCCACCATGGCGATCTCGGCAATTTCTCGGTCATCGGGCCGTCCGGGTCGGGTAAGACCGTGGTGATGAACTTCCTGGCTGCGCAGGCGCAGAAATTCTCGCCTCGCACGATCCTGTTCGACAAGGACCGCGGTGCCGAACTTTTTGTCCGTGGCATTGGCGGTCGTTACGATAGCATCCGCGCAGGCGAACCGACCGGCTTCAATCCGATGGCGCTGCCCGATACGCCCGGCAACAGGGCCTTCTTGCGGGATTGGCTGAGCGTCTTGCTCAAGGCCGAAGGACCCGAAGAAGATGCGACAATCTCGCAGGCGGTGGATGCAGCCTATGCGAACGACGCTTCACTGCGCCGCATGCGCCACTTCAAGGAGTTGCTTTCGGGCAGCCGTCGCCCGCAACCAGGTGATCTTGCGGACCGTCTCGGCGCCTGGATCGGCGAGGGCGAGAATGCCTGGCTGTTCGACAATGCCGAAGACAGGCTCGATTTGAGTGCGCGGGTGCTCGGCTTCGACATGACTGCGCTGCTCGAAAACCCTAAATTGCGCACGCCGACCATGATGTATCTCTTCCACCGGATCGAGGAACGGCTGGACGGCAATCCGACCATGATTCTGATCGACGAGGGCTGGAAAGCGCTCGACGACGAAGTGTTCGCCGCACGTATTCGCGACTGGCTCAAAACACTGCGTAAGCGCAACGCCCTGGTCGGTTTCGCCACGCAAAGCGCGCGCGATGCGTTGGAAAGTCGCATTTCGACCGCATTGGTCGAGCAAACTGCGACCATGGTGTTCATGCCCAATTCGCGCGCCCGCGCTGAGGATTATTGCGACGGCTTCGGCCTGACTAGCCACGAACTCGCGCTCATCCGGACCTTGCCCGCGCACAGCCGTTGCTTCCTTGTGCGCCAACCCGATGCCAGCGTGGTCGTCCGGCTCGATCTCTCCGGTGCTCCTGAAGTTCTCACGCTACTCTCGGGACGTGAAAGCTCTGTCCGCCGCCTTGACCTGTTGCGTCAGGCGATGGGCGATGCCCCGGCTGACTGGTACCCGACTTTGACCGGCACCGCATGGCCCGGCGGGCCCAACGACGCGCGCGTCGATGACATTGAACTTGGGCTCGCGGCCGAATGACCAGCGCGGCCTGCCAGCAAGCCGCCGAGCAGGTAGGTAACGGAGTGGCCGCTGCGCTGCGCGGTGTGGACTGCGTGGCGGGTGAAGCAAGCGCGCAGGCTTTCGGCAAGCTGTTCGCGTCGGGCGGGGCGCTCAGCTATGCACTGACGGCCATCCTTACCATCTACATCGCTATTTTCGGCTTCCTGCTGTTGACCGGCCGCACCAATATCGGCGTGCGTTCGTTGGTGCCGCGTATGATGACGCTGGGGCTGGTGCTGACCTTCGCTACGAGTTGGGTCGCATACCAGAGCGTCGTATGGAATATGTTCGTTCTTGCGCCCGACTGGCTCGCGGGACAGCTGACGCAGACGCAGGGATCTGCGACCGACGTATTTGCGCAGAAAATTGATGTCGTATTCATCGCGATCCAAGAAGCCAGTGGCAATAATCAGGATTTCTCGGCCTTTTCGCCACACGGGATGATGTGGCTCGGCGCGATGCTGTTCATGCTCGGGACCGTCGGTCTGCTGGTCACCACCAAGATCGCGCTCGGCATCCTCGTGGCCCTGGGGCCGGTCTTCGTCGTGCTGGCGCTGTTCAACGGTACGCGAGGCCTTTTTACTGGTTGGCTCAAGGGGGTGGTTATGTGTGCCCTGGCGCCGCTCTTCGCAGTGCTGGGCGGCTCGATCATGCTTGAGCTGTCGGTGCCGATCCTCGGTGCGCTGACCGCACAACCGGGCGTAGTTCCTGCGCAGGCTGGAATGGCATTTTTCATGATCGGAGCGGTCCATGTCGCGTTGATGATCATGGTGCTGAAAGTTGCGGGCGCGATGGTTTCGGGTTGGACCGTTTTCGGCCTCGTCCCTTCGAAAGAGGACAGCGGCGGCGCATCGTTTTCGACTCCCGCACCGACCGCGGCCTATTCCCAACCGCTAGCACAGGCCCAGGCCGCCACGCAGGTGAGCGCACAGGCACGGCGCATCGACGTATCCGCAATCGCCACCGGTGCCGCTGCCAACGATAGCGGTGCGGGCGGTGCAACGCGCACAACCAAGGTATATGCTACCGCGTCTGGCGGCGCGCAGACGGGGCCGATTGCCACAGGTCCCAGCCGCACCTCGGGCATTGGCAGTCGCTTCAAGGCCGCCCCGCCGCGCAAACTCGGTTCTACGGAGAAAAGTTCATGAAACGCGCGTTTCTTTCCGCGCTCGCACTCTCGCTCGTCTTTCCTCTTGGGGCCACCCCCGCGCAGGCCGACCCGCGCCTGCAAGAGGTAATGTACGACGAACTGGAAGTGTTCAGGCTTCCGGGCCGCGTCAATGTGCAGGCGAGCATCATTTTTGGCGAGGACGAGACCATCGAGAATGTCGCGATCGGCAACTCCCAGACCTGGCAGGTAACGCCCAACAAGCGGGCGAACATCCTGTTCGTGAAGCCGCTCGAACCGCGAGCTGCGACAAATCTCACGGTTGTCACCAGCAAGCGCACCTACCTGTTCGATCTCGTCGCCAGCCCGAATGCGAAGCCCCTGTACGTCCTGCGCTTCAATTACCCGGTCGATCCGGAAGAAGAAGCGCGCAAGGCGGAGTTGGCGCAGGCCGCCGAAAGACCCGAGGCTCCGGCAGATCCTTTTTCTTCGGTAGATCCAGCCGAACTCAATTTCGCATGGAGCGGTGAGGGCGAGGCCACCTTGCTGCCCGAACGCGCCTTCGACGACGGTGAGGCGACTTTCCTGACCTGGCCTGTCGGACGCGACGTTCCTGCAATCCTCGTAACCAATACAAAGGGCGATGAAGGCCCTGTCAATTACACGGTGCGCGGGGATACCATCGTAATCGACGGCGTGCCCCGTTCGATAATCCTGCGTTCGGGCGAGGACAGCGCCACGCTTGTCAATGCAGGCCCCGAACGTGCGTCGGCCCAACGCACCGATGCCGAATTCGCCCAAAGGGGAGACAAATAATGCGCCTCGCCAATCGAATCCCGCAAGCCCCTACGGTGGCGAACGATACCGATCCACGCGACGAAAGCGATGCCGAGATCATCGATCTGGCGCAGCGCAACGCCTTCCCGGCAGTGGCCCGCCCCGGCGGCAAGGGCGATGCAATGGGCATGGTGGCGGGCATTGCCATCGTAGCCGGTCTGGGCGCGGTGACGCTTTGGAGCATGAGTGCAGCACGGGTGCCCGAACCACAGGGCGTTGGCAGTCCGCAGGTTGCGGCACCACCAGCGGCTACGCCCGCAGCGCCGCCTGCAGCCACGATCGACCAACCGACGCCAGCGCAGCAGGCAGCGATGGCCGACCCGGCTCCCTCGCCCGTATTGGCTGCGGCGCCCGAGCCACAGGCCATGGGCAACCCGTACAACAACCCTACGGTCGTATTCGATTCCGGTAGCGCGCTGGCAGGAGCGCCCGAAGGCGTTCCGACCGTAGCTGGAGAAGGTGCTGCGACAGCATCGACCGGCTCTTCTGCGAGTGATTTTGCCAGCAAGGTAGGAGGTGTGGGCGGGGCGCCTGCGCAGGCCAAGGCCATGACCAACCCTTCGACCACGGTCACGCAGGGCACTCTCATCCCGGCAATTCTCGAAACCGCGATCGATACCAATGTGCCCGGCTATGTTCGTGCCGTCGTGAGTCAGGACGTGCGCAGCTTCGATGGCAGGCGGATCCTCGTGCCGCGTTCCAGCCGGCTGATCGGTCAGTATCAGTCGGGTATGCAGAATGGCCAGAAGCGTGCCTACGTTATCTGGACGCGCCTCATCCGCCCAGACGGAGCATCGGTCAATCTTGCCTCGCCGGCTATCGGTTTCGACGGCACGACGGGACTTGAAGGCAAGGTATCGGGCAACGGCTTCTTCAAGCGCTTCGGTTCGGCCATGCTGCTGTCTGTCGTCGGCGGACTGGGAACCTTGGCCAGTGGTGGAGCAGGCGGCATTGTGCTCGGCGGTGCGAGCCAGTCTGCTGCAGCCACCGCAGCCCAGCAGGATGGTCAGCGCGGCCCCACCGTTCGCGTACGCCAGGGTGAACCGATCCGTATCTTCACCGCGCGTGACCTAGATTTCTCACGCGTAAGTTGAAGCGGCACAACCGTTGACTGCCGATATCCATCCTTTCCTGCCGGACGAAGATCCGGAGGGCGATGCGCCCAATGTCGACCTGCAAGGCGAACGAAGCGTCTATCTCGAGGCCTATCTCCGGCCTTTCGCGGAATGGCTGGAACGCGATACTGTTACCGAAATCCTCGTCAACCGTCCGGGCGAAATCTGGATCGAAGATGCGGCAGTTGGCGGGATGCAGAAAGTCCTTCGTTCCGATATCGATGACCGGTTGATCCAGCGCCTCGCAGAGCAAGTCGCGCGGGTAAGTCATCAAGGCATCAATCGCGAGCACCCGCTTCTCGGCGCTACTTTGCCCGATGGCGCGCGCGTGCAGTTTTGCGGGCCGCCAGCAGCGCGTAAGCACTGGGCCATGGCGATCCGCCGGCACCGGAGGCTCGATCTTCCACTCGATGCCTACGACACAGGTCCCCTTGTCCCGGCAGAGCGGGGCGCGATGCCGGATCCCCAGGAACATCCTGTGCCATTCTTGCGCGAAGCGATCCGCCAACGGCGCACTATCCTGGTTTCAGGCGGCACCAGCACGGGCAAGACAACATTCCTCAACGCCATGCTCGGCGAGATACCCAAACGCGAACGCGTCGTACTGGTTGAGGATACGCCCGAGCTCAAATTGCCCGGCGAAAACGGGGTCGGCCTGGTCGCGGTAAAGGGCGAGTTGGGTGAGGCCAAGGTCACCGCCAACGAACTCCTTCAGGCTGCCCTGCGTCTGCGTCCCGACCGGATTGTCCTGGGCGAATTGCGCGGCGCAGAGAGCGTCAGCTTCCTTCGCGCGATCAACACCGGCCATCCAGGTAGCTTCTCTACAATTCACGCCAACTCCTTGCGCGGCGCGCTCGAGCAATTGTCGCTGATGGTGATGCAGACCGGTATCGGTCTCACGCGTTCTGATACTATCGCCTATGCGGCGAGTGTAATCGATGTCTTTGTGCAATTGAGCCGCGATTCGAGCGGGAAACGCGGTATCGCCCATATTGCACAGAGCGACGAGCTTCTCTGACCTCTATCGGCACGCGAAAACCAGAAATGGTCACAGCCTCCCTATGCCGTAGCGTCAGTTTGCATTCCAGAAATTGCTGCGCTGCAACAACAAATCCGAAACCCTAGGTTTTGCGCAACATTCCTGCGCAAAACCTTGCCTGCATACGAATGTATGATAGCTTCATGACAGGCCTCCGTCATGAGAGGTGAGGGATGAGGAGAGGGTTTATGAGGATCAGGGCCACCCTGATGGCCGGCATTTGCGCCGGTGCACTTGCAGTTCCAGCATACGCTCAAGATGTTACCGGTGACGACAGCGAGTCCGGCATTGCGGAGGAAACCACCTCCGAACGTGTCATCATCGTGACCGCCCAGCGTCAGGCGCAGAGCTTGCAGGAAGTTCCGATCGCAGTCAGCGCCTTCGATACCGAGGCGCTCGAAGCGCAACAGATCGAAAACGCCAGCGATCTGCAACTCACATTGCCAAACGTTTCATTCACCAAGTCGAACTTTACCAGCTCGAGCTTCACCATCCGCGGCATTGGCGACCTGTGTGTGGGTGTGACCTGCGACAGTGCCACTGCAATCCATGTCAATGGCTCGCCGCTGTTCGGCACACGCTTGTTCGAAACCGAATATTTCGACCTCGAACGGGTCGAGGTGCTGCGCGGGCCGCAAGGAACGCTGTTTGGCCGCAACGCGACCTCGGGCGTGGTCAATGTGGTTACCGCCAAGCCCGACCTGACTGGATTTGGCGCTGCGGCCGATTTCGAATACGGCAATTACGACAGCTTCAAGGCTAAGGGTATGGTCAACCTTCCCATCGGCGATGCCATTGGCGTGCGCCTGGCGGGGTTCTATCTCAACCGTGAAGGCTATACCGACAATCTCTACGACGGGAGCCAGATCGATGATCGCGACATGTACGCGATCCGCGGCTCGCTCCGCTTCGAGCCGACCGCTTCGACTACGCTCGACTTCATGGGATATTACTTCCGCGAGGACGACAATCGCATGCGCATTCAGAAGCAGATGTGCCAGCGCGATCCCACAGGCGTGCTGGGGTGTCTCGCAAACCGGCTCGATTTCGACAAGACCAACGCCAACTCCACCCTCGCTTCGGTGCTGACGTCGCAGGAATTGTTCGGTCTCCAGGGAATTCCGACCTCGCTCGCGCTGGGCAGTGTCTATGGGCCCGATGGTTATGCCAACAACGTCGAGCCCGACGATGTGCGCAAGGTCTTTACCGCTTTCACACCGGAGTATTTCTCCGATGAAATGCAATTGCAGGCGCATCTGGACCAGGGCCTGGGCGCGATGAACCTGTCGCTGACCGGCATCTACCAGGAAACCTCGGTCGATTCGCGTCAGGACTACAACCTCGGCATTCTGGACCGGACTGGCTATGCGGTTGCGCTCAACACATTGCAGGCGTTTGCGGACAATGACCTGATCTTCCCCGGCTCATCGGCATATTTCTCGCCGATCGCCGACGCACTGATCCCCAACGGTCCCAACGGCGCGCTGTGTGCCTCGAACAATTTGTCTGAAAGCCAGGGCGCATTCGAAGGGCATTCGATCTGCAACGATGTCCCATTGACCTTCGACCGGTCGAACCAGGACCAGACCGCCTGGTCGGCAGAAGCCATCCTGTCGAGCGACTTCGACGGGCCGCTCAACTTCCTGATCGGCGGTATCTATGCCGAAACCGAAGTTTCCGAGAACAGCTATTACGTCAATGCCTTCGGCCTCGACTATGCGACCGGCATTCTCGGTACGTTCTCCGCTTTGGCCAATGAGGACGATGAAGGGAACCCGGCTCCACTGCCGCCGTCCTATCTTGCGACCTCGATGTATCGCAACAACACGCAGGACTTCAAACTCAAGAGCTACGGCCTCTTCGGTGAAGTCTATTTCGATATTACCGAGCGCCTGAAGTTCACTGGCGGTCTGCGCTACAACAGTGACAAGAAATCGGTCACGGCACGTACCACGCTTGCCAGTTTCCTGAACCCGTTCAGCAATGATGGCGATCCGTTCGATTCGCCCTTTGTCGGCAGTTACGACGCCGATCCGGGGATGCCGGGCAACCAGCTGGTTCAGACCCGTTCGGTGAGCTTCGACGAGATTACCGGCCGCGCGGTGCTCGATTACGAGATCTCGCCAGACAGCACGATCTACTTCTCCTATTCGCGCGGCTACAAGTCTGGCGGCATTAATCCGCCGCTTTCGCCCATCTTCGACGTACAAGAAAGCTTCGGTTCGGAAAGTATCGATGCATTCGAAATCGGATCGAAGAATACCTTCCTTGATGGCGCCGCGCAGGTGAACCTCACCGGGTTCTACTACAAGTACAAGGACCTGCAGCTGAGCCGCATCGTGGCCCGCACGTCGGTAAACGACACGATCGATGCCAATATATGGGGGGTCGAATTGGAAACGATTCTCTCGCCCAGTTACAACTGGCTGATCAATATGAACGTCAGCTATCTCAACGCGGAGGTCGCGGGAGATCAGTTCTTCTCCAACCCGCGAGACCCCGGCGGTGGCGATCCGGACGCGGTAATCATCAAGGACCTTGGCAACGGTTCGCTGTGCGCGGTCACGGGGGCAGGGGCGGACGCATTCGTCGCCGCAGTGAACGATTCGCTCGGCTTGCAGGGCCCGACCGAATTTCCGGCGGACGGCGGCATAGCATCTTCGGGTGCGTTCAGTATCTGTAGCGTACTCGATGCGCAGTCGGCCAACCCCGTGTTAACTGGACTCTTCGGTCCGGTTTCGGTTCTTAGTCCGGGCGTCGAAGTAAATCTCAGAGGCAACAAATTGCCACAGGCACCTGAGTTCAAGGCGTCCATCGGCGTTCAGTACACGGCTGAATTCGGAAGCGGCTGGTCTCTTGTTCCGCGTGTCGATGTCGCGATGACCGGCGAGCAATACGGGAACGTATTCAACGGGAACGTAAACCGGATCGAGCCCTTCGTGCAAGCTAACGCACAGATCCAGCTCAATTCTCCGGACCAGCGCTTCTATGTGCGGGGCTTCGTTCAGAACATGTTCGATTCCGACTCCGTCACCGGACTTTATCTGACCGACGCATCTTCGGGTAACTTCACGAATATCTTTACGCTTGATCCGCGGCGCTATGGCATCGCGGTGGGGGCAAAATTCTAGGCTGCGCCAATTGAAGGGAGAGGGCAGGGGGCGGCTATGAGGCCGCCCCATTTGCTGATGCGAAGGGCGAGAAATCTGTCTGGGTATCGAAAATCTCGACGCCCTCGGCACGTTTGAGTTTGCCTACAACCAAATAGGTCAACGGAGTCAGCAGCGCTTCCCATGCGGTCTTGATCAACCATTGTGAAAGTACGACTTGCCACAAAAGTTCGATCGGCCAACCAGCCAACCCCCAAAAGGCAAGTGGATAGAATATAAAGCTATCGAGCCCCTGGCCAACAATCGTCGAACCGATGGTGCGCATCCAGAGATGCTTGCCCTTGGTCCAGATTTTCATCTTGGCGAGGACAAAGCTGTTGGCGAACTCTCCCGCCCAGAATGCGACCATCGAGGCGAATACGATCCGCCAGCTGTTTCCGAAGACGAATTCGTAGGATTCCTGCCCAGGCCAGCCGTCTGCGGGAGGTAGCTGGACGACGGCCCACGCCATGAATGCCATGAAGAGCAGCGCCGCAAATCCAGTCCAGATCACGCGCCTTGCGCGGGCGTAACCGTATACTTCGGTCAGTATATCCCCGATGATATAACTGATCGGAAAGAATAAAACGCCAGCTCCGAAAGACCATGCGCCGATGCCGGGCAAGATGACATAGCTGGGCTTCGAGGCGCCGATCAAATTCGACAGCAGCAAGATCGTGACAAACGCCGCCATGACGAAGTCGTAATAGCGAAAGCTTATTGGCTGCGGCGCCGCATCGAACTCGTGCTTTTCCATAACGCGGTGCCTATCTCCGATTGGCGCTTTGGCAAAGCCGCGTTATGGCGGACCGGTGCGCGCCCGTAGCTCATCTGGATAGAGCGCGAGACTTCTAATCTTGAGGCAGCAGGTTCGAGTCCTGCCGGGCGCGCCAAATAGATTGGCGCTGGCGACAGAATGGCTGGATGAAGCGAGCCGCAGCGAAAAGGCGCTGCCCGAGTTAGCGTGGCGGCAAGCCGGGAGCTTTCGCTGCGCAACAGCACGAAACATTATCGGAGATTCAGGCGGTCAAGTGTATCGAAACTTCGCTCATCTCGCGACGTAGCGGCATCCTTCACACCCGGCCCGACAATGGCGGGGATCAACTCTGAAAATCTCACGGAAACATTGTTCCGACCGCGCGCCTTTGCATCGTAGAGCGCGAGATCCGACCTCCGGCAAAGATCCGAGAGTTGGTCCGTTGGCTGCAGTTGCGCCAGGCCAAATGAGGCAGTGATGGCTTTGACGCTATCTAACCGCTTGGGCAATTGCTGCGAAATAGTCTCCCGTATGCTCTCCGCAATCCGATAGGCTTCCTTCGCATCCTTGTCGGAAAGCAAGATAGCAAACTCCTCACCTCCGAGACGTGCGACCAGATCCTCGCTTCCGATTGCACCCGAGAGCAGTGCGGCAAGATCCGAAATTACCAGGTCGCCGACGGAATGGCCGAAGTTGTCATTGATCGTTTTGAATCGATCGATGTCGATCATGACAAGTGTGAGTGGCGCACCCCGGCGTTTCGCTTCTTGCAGCATCCGGTCGCCATGAGACTCAAAGCCTCGACGGTTGAAGATTCCGGCGAGCAAATCGGTCTCCGACCTGTTCACCATCTCGATCGTCATATCCCGCATCATGATCAGTAACAGCGTCAGGGCGAGCGCGATCACTATGATTGCTCCCATGGTTTGCGAGATGGCTGCGTAGTTCGAAGCGAGATACCCCTGGGGTGCATCCGCAACGCCACCGTATTGCCAGGCCAGCAACGGCTTCAGGAGATAGATGAATGCGGCCAATCCGCTTATGGTGGCCAAGAGATTTTCGAGAGCCATCCTTCTTTGTGCCCGCAGAACGATAACTGTGATCAGCACTTGCAACGCAGCATATGGGAGCTGATACAGCAGAACGCGCAGGGTCGACCCATATGGTAGGCCGAGTATGAGCGGCACGAGGGCGATAGCGAATGCCCATGTGATTGCCACGGCTAAAACCGGCAATTTGACACGGTAATGCACGGAAACGCCGATAACTCCGAATGTCATCGAAACCAGATAAGTCGCGAAAATCGCGACCACCGTCAGCGACGGTTCCGACAAGCCGGGCAAGATAAACTCCAAGCCTACATTGACTACCCCCAACGCGTAAGCTGCCGCTAGCCAGCGCGCCCCGCGAGCTGTCGAATTTGTCTTCGCAACCACCCCAAACGCAAACGCGAACAGCATGGCGATGAACATGTTGATGCTGAGGACGAAGGCTGCTGTCATGGTTCGTCCATCGATAGGCTAAGACTTGCTAAGGCACGAGTGCAAAGAGGCAGTTAAGAAGCCATTTAAATCTGTCGGAGTGCCGCTGGATTATCCCGTGTGCCAGCGAACCAACCCGTTAAACTGGAGAACGCAGGGGGCTGCCGAAATGGCAGCGTGGGCGTGCTGTGTTCAGCTATTTCTACCGGCACACTCCAGGCATTTCACCACTGTGGGACTGTTTCGCAGCCGAGCCTCGGCAATCTCGTCGCCGCATCCGATGCAGTAACCGAATTCGCCTTCTTCGATACGCTGGAGTGCAGCGGCGATGGCGGTCCGTTCGGACTTGCGACGCCGCTCCTGCGCCAGTGCCATGGCCTGCACCTGCATTGCATCGATACGCGAGAGACGACCGACACTTTCCTGGTCGAGCGCGACCGGATCGCGATCGGAAGCAGTGATGCTATCCTGCTCGTCTAGCTCGCTCAGGCGCTGCAGGAGAAGGTCGCGGAAGGAAGCGGGGTCGACTGGCATGCTAGCGCACCATCAGCACCGGCACCTTGACGGTGCGAACCATCTCGGCAGTCGTACTGCCAACGATCATGCGGCGGATCGGCGAATGTCCATAGGCGCCCATGAGGAGCAAAGCGTGGTCGGTAGAGGCGACCACCCCCGGTATGACCTGTTCTGCTTTTCCGCGCTCCATAACTGCAGTAACCGGATGATCGGAAGCGAAGACTGCCTCAGCATTTTCGAGTTGAGCGCGTTTCACCTCACCTTCCGCTTCGGCCATCACAATCGTCACCGGCAGCCTGTCGAATAGTGGAGACTTCGCGAGCCGTTCGAGCGCACGTTCGGCAGCCGGGCTGGCATCGTAGGCGAACACGATATGCTTCGGTTCGTAATATTCGCGTGAAGCGACCAGCACCGGTTTGGCACTGGCCCTGACTACACGCTCGATCATGGAGCCGATATGGTCGGAGGCATATTCATGCCCGACGCCGCGCTTGCCCATGACAACGACGCGCGCATGATCTTCGCGCTCGAGGATCGTCTCGACCACTCCGCCATGGCGGTGTAGCGTCGAGACATCGGCAATGCCCGCCTCGCGCAGCAACTGTTCGCCTGCGGCCAGCAGCACCCGGCCCTTCTCGATCTCGGTTCGGCTGCTTTCTTCCGACAGGCGGACCAGTTCGTCCATAAGGTCGCTTTTCACGCCCAGACCGATGGCGCCAGACAGATCCTTGCGCGCCGTGATCGGGTCTTGTCTTTGAACGACATGAAGCAGTTCGACCGGCAATGACAGCCGCTTGGCAGCCCATCCGGCATAGCCGCACACGCTGGTTGCGTAGGCCGATGCGTCGATCGCCGCGAGGACGTTTTCCATTGCTGTTTCTCCCATCAGTGTCCTCCCAGCTGCGCATCGGCGCCAAGCTTGTCATGTATAGCATAGCGCTCGATCATGGCGGCGCTCGCATCGTTCAGGCCGCGGACTTCGACTATCGTGCCTTCGCGGCGAAATTTGAGTATCGCCTTGTCGAGCGTTCCCACCGCCGAGATGTCCCAGAAGTGCGCGCGGCTCACGTCGATCACCACCCGGTCAAGCACTTCCTTGTAGTCGAAGGCTTCAACGAAACGATCGGAAGAGGCGAAGAAGACTTGGCCTTCGATCCGGTAAGTCCGGGTTGCACCGTCCCCCGACAACTCGGTGTCGACAGTGAACAATCGCTTCACTTTGCTCGCGAAGAACAGCCCCGACAGGATAACGCCTGCAAAAACGCCTTGCGCAAGGTCATGGGTCCAGACGACGACCACAACGGTAACGATCATGACAACCGAAGACTGCCATGGATGATGCCGGATATCCTTGATCGAGCGCCATGAGAACGTTCCGATGGAAACCATGATCATGACGGCCACCAGCGCAGCCATCGGGATGATTGCTACCAGCGGGCCCAGGACCAGCAAGAGGAACAGCAGAAATGCACCTGCCGTAAAGGTCGATAGCCGTGTCTCGCCACCAGACTTCACATTGATCACCGACTGGCCGATCATGGCGCAGCCACCCATGCCGCCCAGGAAACCGGTGAAGAAGTTGGCGATGCCCTGGCCCTTCATTTCCTGCTGCTTGTCGGACTGCGTATCCGTAAGATCGTCGACGATCTGCGCAGTTAGCATGGACTCGAGCAAGCCCACTGCCGCCATGGTTGCCGAATAGGGCAGGATGATCTGAAGCGTCTCAAGCGTGAACGGGACGTCCGGAATGAGCCAAGCGGGTAAGGATGAGGGCAATTCGCCCATATCCCCCACGGTGCGCACATCCATGCCCATGTAATAGACCACCGCCGTCAGAATAACGATCGCGACCAGCGGCGAGGGCACGGCTTTGGTCAGCCGGGGCAACAAATATATGACCGCGAGACCCGCTGCGACCAACACATAGGTCAACATCGGCACCCCGGTCAGTTCGGGCAGCTGTGCGATAAAAATCAGGATCGCCAATGCGTTTACGAAGCCGGTGATGACCGAGCGTGAAACATATTGCATCAACAGGTGTAGCCGCAGGAATCCCGCGATGACCTGGATCACCCCCATCAGGATGGTGGCGGCAAAAAGATACTCCACCCCGTGCTGCTGGATGAGAGGCAGGACGAGCACCGCAATTGCAGCGGTAGCCGCTGAGATCATGCCGGGGCGACCGCCTACGAGCGAGATAATCACGGCGATCGAAAAGGAAGCATAGAGACCGACACGCGGATCGACACCGGCGATGATCGAAAAGCCGATCGCTTCCGGGATTAGCGCAAGCGCGACGACGATACCGGCGAGAATATCCCGCCGGGGATTGGAAAGCCATTCGCGCTTCAGCGCGGAAATATCGAACATGTGAACCCTAACACGACTCACACGACCGGCATTCGCACCGATAAGCGATGCAATTGCGACCACGATGTGCGGCCACTAAAAGCCGGTCTGAAAGGTTGTCCCGGGGATAGGCGCCGGGCCGAGCCACCCGGCACGGCCGGGTCCGATGGATGGCGGGCACTTACAGCCAGTCAGACTATGCTGCAAGTGCGAAATCGCGTTATTCAGCTGGGACCGAGAGCACGCACGATAAGAACCCGCTGGAACGGATCGCAAGGAACGGCGCCTTTATCCGCGCGCAACCTTATCCAAGGGCTCACCTGTCACAGGGTACCCTAGATCTTCCCCGATCTCGAGCCAGCTTTTACCGTGGCGATCCCTCATGAACGGAGTGATGGTTCTTACCGGAATGCGATCCGCCTGTTCTTTCGCCGCCGCGAAATTCTCGAACAGGGCGAGGCGCTCCAGATTGCGGCGGGTGGGAAAGATCACCTTGATCTCGCCGCGCTCCGCCGCATCGAGTACGCCTTGCGCCGTAGTCCAGAACAAGTGCGTGTTTTCGGAGAGGTCGGCTTCGATTTCGACCGCGCCGGTACCCAGGTCCGCAATATAGAAGCGTGTATCGTAGACACGCGGGATACGTTCGTTTTTCGGGTACCAACGGGCGAATGGCGTTAGCTGTCCGAGATCGGGCTTCCAGTCGAAATGATCGAGGACGCTGGCGAGATCGCCCGTTTGCAGGAGATAGCGACGCGCGGCGCGGGCCTTGTCGGCATCGATATCGCCCGCAAGGCCGATGACAAGTCCTGTTTCTTCCAGGGTTTCGCGGACGACGGCGATCTGATGCGCTGCTTCTTCGGGATCGAGCGGTCCGCCGATCATCGCGCCCAATTCGAAATCTGCCGGATCGACCCGGCCACCGGGGAAGACGGCCATGCCACCGGCAAACACCATCTCGCGCGAGCGGATGGTCATCAGGATTTCGGGCGGACCGCCATTCCGCGCATTGCGGAATATAACTACCGTTGCTGCGGGTATGCCATCGGGCGGGCTGTCATGGTTCGCGTTCATGGCGACCTGTCTGCCGCCAACTGCCAGTCTTGCCAAGGTGCGATAGTTAACGCGCCCCGTCGGAATTTCTTACATACAGGCCCGAGTGAAAATCGGCGTTAACTATAGAATTACGCTGAATTCCGACTGATTTCGCGTTTGGCACGCGCCATGCATGTTTAGCCGTGTCCCAATGGTCTTCGAGAGGCGGACCGTCCCAGTCTCCTGCGTCTGCCTCCCCGATCACATGAAAAGGCCCGCCCGGTTGTCCCCCGGGCGGGCCTTGTTCTTTGCGATCCGGAAAGGGTTCAGCCTTCGGCCTTGGCGACCTGCTTTTCTTCCATCAACTGCTTGAGTTCGCCGGCCTCGAACATCTCCATCATGATGTCGCTGCCGCCCAGGAATTCGCCCTTCACATAAAGCTGCGGGATTGTCGGCCAGTCGGAATAGGCCTTGATGCCCTGGCGAATTTCCATGTCCTGCAGCACGTCGACGCTTTCGTAGGCAACGCCGCAATGGTCGAGGATGGCCACCGCGCGGCTGGAAAAGCCGCATTGCGGGAAGAGCGGGGTGCCCTTCATGAAGAGGACGACGTCATTGCCTTTGACGATGTCGGAGATGCGCGAATTTACGTCGGACATGAGAGCCCTGCCTTTGGAATTGCTAAAACTGTCAGGAGATCAATTGGGGGCTTGGGTGGTCAGTTGCAAGGCATGGAGCTCGCCCCCCATACGCGCGCCCAGGGCGTCATAGACCAGCTTGTGCTGGGCGACGCGCGTCTTGCCGGCGAACTGAGGTGCAGTGACTTTCGCCGCCCAATGGTCGTTATCGCCTGCGAGATCGCGCATCTCGACCGTCGCGCCCGGAAGCGCCTCTTCGATAAGAGCAACGATATCTTCGGATTTCATCGGCATGAAATTTACTTCTGATCGCTCATGAACTGGCGGCGCGCCTCGATCGAGCATTCATCGAGCTTGGCGCGAATGTCGGCTTCGGAAACGTCGCACTCGGCAGCGGTCAGGTCGCCCAGCAGCTTGCGGACCACATCCTCATCGCCCGCTTCCTCGAAATCGGCCTGGACGACCGCTTTCTTGTAGGCGTCCGTTTCTTCTTCGGTCAGGCCCATCAGTCCTGCCGCCCATTCGCCAAGCAGGCGATTGCGGCGCGCGGCAATCTTGAAATCCGTTTCCTGGTCGAAAGCGTATTTGGTTTCTTCACCGCGTTCGCGATCCTTGAAGTCGGTCATGTCATTCCCCTTGGAAAGAAGTTGAGCCGAGGAATAGGCTCGGCATTCCCGAGCGGCAAGGGCGCATGGGGCGATTAATCCATCGTCACCACAAGCTTTCCGATCGCCCCGCGATTTTCCAGCTTCGTGATAGCCTCATGCGCGCGCTCGATTGGATAGGTCTCGCTGATCAGCGGATTGATCTTACCCGCCTTCCAGAGATCGAACAGTTCGGCGATATTGGCATTGTTCCGTTCCGGCTCGCGCGCAGTGAACGCGCCCCAGAAGACGCCGCGAATGTCGCAGCTTTTCAGCAAGGTGAGATTGAGCGGCATCTTCGCAATTCCTGCGGGGAAGCCGACCACAAGAAAGCGGCCTTCCCAGGCGATCGAACGCAGTGCCGGCTCGGAATAGTCTCCGCCGACGATGTCGTAGACGATGTCGGCGCCATTGGGGCCAACCGCATCCTTGAATGCCTGCGCCAGAGCCTTGGACTGATCCTTGTCGAAGGGGGCGCGGGGATAGATCACGACCTCGTCCGCCCCGGCTTTCTTCGCCACCTCACCTTTCTCTTCGGTGGAGACGGCAGCCACCACGCGGCAGCCATAGGCCTTGGCCAGTTCGACTGCCGAAAGGCCCACTCCGCCGGCTGCGCCGAGAATGAGGACGGTCTCGCCCTCCTTGATGTCGCCGCGGTCCTTAAGCCCGTGGATCGTCGTGCCGTAGGTCATCAGCAGCGCCGATGCCTGGACCAGGTCTATGCCCTCGGGAACCTTGAACAGGCGCGCAGCGGCGACCGCGACCTTCTCCTGCAGTCCGCCATTGCCGACGCCGCAGATGACCTTGTCACCGACTGCAAAACCTTCGACACCTTCGCCCAGCGCCTCGATGGTGCCCGAAATTTCGCCGCCCGGGGCGAATGGGCGGGGGGGCTTGAACTGGTACATATCGCGGATAATCAGCGTGTCGGGAAAGTTGATCGCGCAGGCTGCAACGTCGATCAGCACCTCGCCCTTGCCGGGCGTTGGTGTGTCCACCTCCTCGACGACTAGGGTTTCGGGGCCGCCGGTCTCTTTCGACAGGACTGCTTTCATGCGTGTTCTCTCCGGTTTTTATTGGGCGTGTCGAGCCAGGGAAGCCCGGTCGCGCGCTGTTTCTCGTGATTTTCGATGGCTGCATCGCGCTCCAGCGTCAGCCCGATCTCGTCGAGGCCACCCATGAGGCAATGCTTGCGGAAAGGATCGATTTCGAAAGCGAAACGATCCTGGAACGGGGTAGTGACGACCTGGTTTTCGAGATCGATGGTGATTGGGTGATCCTTCGCGACTTCGAGCAGCCGGTCGACCTGTTCCTGCGGCAGTTCGACCGCCAGGATGCCGTTCTTGAAGGCATTGCCCGAGAAGATGTCCGAGAAACTCGGCGCGATCACTGCGGTAAGGCCCAGGTCGAGCATGGCCCAGGCGGCGTGTTCGCGGCTCGACCCGCAGCCGAAGTTGTCGCCCGCAATAAGGATTGGAGCGCCGGCGAAATCCTCGACATCGAAGGGGTTGCCCGGAGTCTGGCGGATCGTCTCGAAGGCGCCTTTGCCCAAACCTTCGCGGCTGACGGTCTTCAGCCAGTGCGCCGGGATAATGACGTCGGTATCGATATTCTTGAGGCCCAGCGGGATCGCGCGGCCTTCTATGGTCGAAACGGCTTCCACTATTTCGCGCTCTCGGGAAATGCCGGCAGGCGGCCTAGATGGCGCGGATCGTGCTGGATTACGATCGTCGCATCGAGATTGCCGGCCATCTGGTTGAAGCGGTGGAACGAGGCGAGTGTATCGGCGCGATCCGTGTTGAACGTCGGCACGCCCGCGTTTTCGATTTGCTCCTCGAAATGATAGAGATCGCCGGTCAGCATGTAGGTGCCGGACTGCGGCAAATCCACGACCAGCGATTTGTGGCCCGGGGTATGGCCGGGCATTGCCACGATGCGGACCGACCCGTCACCGAAGACGTCATGGTCTCCTGCGATACGCGTCACCTTACCCGATGCGCCTTCGGCCAGCCAGGGGGCGAGCTGCGCACGGGTCGCCTCCATCTGGCCGGAGCTTGCCGCTTCGGCATCGCCGCTCCCGATGAGCAGTTCCGCGCTAGGAAATACCGCCGCCTGGCCGATATGGTCGTCATGGTAGTGGCTGATGCCCACGAAAGTGATGTCGGAGGGCGCAAGGTCAAGTTCGGCCAGCTGTTCGGCGATGGTCCGCTGGACACTTAGAGTGAACACCCATTGCTTCGCGCTGCTGCCCTTGAGCGCCGCCGGCAGGCCGGTGTCCCACAGCAGATAGTTCTCGCCGTTGCGGACAAGGTAGCAGCTGTCGGTCAAAGTGCGAGGCTGGCCATCGTAAAGATGCGTATCTGAGAAGGGTGCGGTGTCGCCGAGTTCGATCGTGCCGCAGTCTAGGCGCCACATCTCGATATCCGGTGCTTCTTGCGCGGTGGCAGGGGCGGCGATGCCCGCCAGCAGGGCGGTCAGAAATACTGATTTCGGCGACATGTTGCTCTCTCCTCTGTAGCGCGATCTCAATCGGTCTCCGGTTTCTCGCCGGAAGGGATCGGCCCCGGCTGCTTCGGCTGGTTTTTCTTTTCGCGGCGCTTGTTCGCATAGAGCAGCGCTGCAGCGATTGCGGCGGAGCCGATCGCACCGGCGATGGCGGCCTTGCCTTTGGGGAGCTTTGTCATGACCCTCTCATGGGATTTGCACGCGCCGAGGGCAAGGGGTCACTCGCCCATCAGTTTGCGTACATCGGTGAGGCGGCCCGTCACCGCGGCGGCGGCAGCCATTGCCGGGCTGAGGAGATGGGTGCGCGAACCCGGCCCCTGGCGGCCCACGAAATTGCGGTTGGAGGTGGAGGCGCAGCGTTCGCCCGGCGGAACCTTGTCCGGGTTCATGGCGAGGCAGGCCGAACAGCCCGGCTCGCGCCATTCGAAACCGGCATCGATGAAGATGCGGTCCAGCCCCTCTTCTTCCGCCTGCCGCTTCACGAGGCCCGAACCCGGCACGGCAATAGCCCAGCGCACGCCCGGTGCCTTCCGGCGGCCTTTCAGGACATCTGCGGCTGCCCTGAGGTCTTCGATGCGGCTATTGGTGCAGGAGCCGATGAAAATGTTTTCGACCGCGACCTCTTCCATCGGGGTGTCCGGGACGAGTCCCATATAGTCGAGGCTCTTGCGTACCGCCTCGCGCTTGGAAGGATCGCCGAAGCTGTCGGGGGAGGGGACCTTGCCGCCGATGGCCACCACATCTTCCGGGCTGGTTCCCCAACTTACGGTCGGCTCGATATCCGTGGCTTGGATGACGACCGATTTGTCGAACTCGGCATCCTCGTCGGTCGCGAGCGAGCGCCACCACCGAACGGCCCGATCCCAATCTTCACCGATCGGCGCGTAAGGGCGACCTTCCAGATATCGGAAAACACTTTCGTCGGGCGCGATCAGCCCAGCGCGGGCACCGCCCTCTATGCTCATGTTGCAGACCGTCAAGCGCCCTTCCACGCTCATACGCTCGAACACCTCGCCGCGGTACTCGATGACGTGGCCTGTCCCGCCCGCGGTGCCGATCACGCCGATGATATGGAGGATGAGATCCTTGGGTGTAACACCGGGTCCCAACTCGCCCTCGACGCGTATTTCCATTGTCTTGCTCGGACGCAGCAGCAGCGTCT
Organism: Qipengyuania sp. B-5; assembly: GCF_056857815.1. NCBI lineage: Bacteria > Pseudomonadati > Pseudomonadota > Alphaproteobacteria > Sphingomonadales > Erythrobacteraceae > Qipengyuania > Qipengyuania sp. B-5. Next base: position 39,998 of record NZ_JBSXNU010000050.1, read on the forward strand.
GCGTGGCGAGAACATGCTCCACCTCGCTCGTCCCGATGCCGAAAGCCAGCGCGCCGATCCCGCCATGCGCCGCCGTGTGGCTGTCACCGCATACGATGGTGGTGCCGGGAAGCGAGAAGCCCTGTTCGGGGCCGACGACGTGGACGATGCCCTGTTCGGGCGCGACGGCGTCGATGTAGTCGATGCCGAAAGAGGGGGCGTTGGCTTCGAGTGCGGCGAGCTGTGCCGCGCTTTGCGCATCCTTGATGGGCAGGCGCGAACCGTCGGCTGCCGTGCGGGCGGTGGTCGGAAGATTGTGGTCGGGAACTGCCAGCGTCAGATCCGGGCGGCGGACTTTGCGCCCGGCAAGGCGCAAGGCTTCGAAGGCCTGCGGGCTGGTGACTTCATGGACCAGATGCCGGTCGATATAGATCAGGCAGGTGCCGTCATCCTGTCGCTCGACGACATGAGCGTCCCAGATCTTTTCGTAGAGTGTGCGCGGTTTGCTCGCCATGCGCCCAATGTGCGGCAGGGCGGGGGCATTTGGCAAAATGGCAAATCGAAGGGCAGCCCAAGAATGCCTTTTGTCACGAGAGAATCATGGAACCGTAATGTTTTATCTGTTAATTTACATCTATGTCAGCAAAACCCTTCTCTTTTCCGATCAAAGTTCTTCCCGCAGATATCGATTTCATGGGGCATGTGAACAATGCGCGCTACCTGAACTGGGTTCAGGACACGGTGCTGGCGCACTGGCGCAAGCTCGCGCCCGCGGACGAGGTGGCGAGCAAGGCCTGGGTCGCGCTCAAGCACGAAATCACCTATCGCAAGCCGGCCTTCCTCGATGACGAGGTGATTGCCGAAACCGTGCTGGAAAAGATCAAGGGCGCGCGCAGCTTCTACAATACGGTGATCCGGCGGGGCGAAGATGTGCTGGCCGAGGTGAAGAGCATGTGGTGCTGCCTCGATGCCGACAGCCACCGTCCAGCGCGCATCAGCCGTGAAGTCGCGGAAAAATGCTTCGGCATGCCTCGCAAGGCATCGCCTGCGACCGAGTAGGCTTTGCGCCGGAGACCGGCAGCGCCTATATTGCGGTCATGGAAATCGTCTTTCCCATACTGATCGTGTTGGCAACAGTGGCGGCTATGGAGTGGGTGGCATGGGCCAGCCACAAATATATCATGCACGGCTTCGGATGGGGCTGGCACCGCGATCATCACGAGCCGCACGACAATCTGCTGGAAAAGAACGACCTCTATGCCATCGTCGGAGCGGCGGCGAGCATTTCGATGTTCGCGCTCGGCAGCGCGTGGGTAATGGGAGCCGACGCATGGTGGCCAGCAACCTGGATCGGCCTCGGTATCCTGTTCTACGGCGTGATCTACACGCTGGTGCACGACGGGCTGGTCCACCAGCGCTATTTCAAATGGGTTCCGAAGAAGGGCTATGCCAAGCGGCTGGTGCAGGCGCACAAGCTGCACCATGCGACCATCGGCAAGGAAGGCGGGGTCAGTTTCGGCTTCGTCTTCGCGCGCGATCCGGCCAGCCTGAAAGCTGAACTCAGGCGCCAGCGCGAGGCGGGCGAGGCCGTGGTGCGCGAAAGTGCGAGCGGTTGATCTTGCGTGTGCCTGCGATGGGAGCCGGGTGACGAAGTTGACACAGTGTCAACCGGTCAAAAAATAAGGCAAGTTTCTGTTAATATATGATTTTTCCAGAAATATCCTGATTGACACCTGGGTGGTACCGCCCCCCCCCAGCACGGTTGGAAATCCATGATCCTGAAGCGCGTTCTCGGGACATAACGCAAGCTGCATGATGTAGGAAAGCGGCTTATTCGTTGCGCGTCGCTATCCAGCTGCCGGCGATCACGAGGATGGCGATCGATATCCAGTAGTAGGGCGATCCCAGTGTGTACCAGGTGAACACCGCGCCGGTGGCCATTGCGCCGATCGCCATGGTCTTGGCGCGGCGGCTGATCGCGCGGCGTTCGCGCCAGTCCTTGACCTGCGGGCCCCAATGCGGGTGGTCGAGGATTCTTTTTTCGAGCTCGGGGCTGGAGCGGGCGAAGAAATACACCGCCAGCAGCAGAAAAGGGACGGTCGGCATGATTGGCAGGAAGGCCCCGATTGCACCGAGAGCCACCGCTAAATAGCCGAGAACGCGGTAAAGCGCGCGCATATCAGCCGGCTGCGATACGAGCCGCGTGTTGTTTTACCAGCGCGATCATGTTGGGGACGCCTTGCGTACGGTTGCTCGACAACTGGTTCTTGAGATCGAAAGGCTCGAGTGCAGCGTGAATGTCCATTTCGGCGACCTCGCTAGCAGGCCGATCCTGAACCGCGGCAATCACCAGCGCCACGATGCCCTTGGTTATGGCGGCATTGCTGTCGGCAAGGAAATGCAGCTTGCCCTTATCGCTGGTGGGATAGACCCAGACGCTGGCCGAACAGCCGCGTACCAGCGTGGCGTCGGTCTTGAGCGCGTCCGGCATCTCGTCCAGCTCGCGGCCCAGCTCGATCAGCAGCCGGTACCGCTCGTCGCCTTCGAGAAACTCGTATTCTTCTTGGATATCGGAAAGGTCTCGCATGGGCGGGGCATCTAGCGGGTGCCGGCACACGCGTCCATTGGACTCAGCCGGTGATGCCGCCGGGGCGGGTGACGGCATAATAGATGACATATATCCAGCTGATGAAGCCGTGAAATATGGCCCAGAGGATCGACTGGTTCTGGGCCCAGGAAATCGCCACGGCGATCGCGCTGCCGAGCCCGATGCCGGCCTTTGCAGCTTCCCCGGTGTGGCTGTTCACAGGTCCACCCCGCTGGCGATCGCCTCGAGCTTCTTGATCCGCTCCTTCAGATCGGCAAGCTCGATCCGGGCAGCACCGATCGACGAGCCTTCCTGTCGCGGACCTTGATGACCTTCGAGCTCGCTGCGCTTCAGGTCCAGCCATCCCTGCCATCCGCGCAGCATGGCGGCGGCAATGATGACCAGGCCGGTCAGGCTGGCAGCGGCGACTATCAGTGTCGGTTCGAACATTTCCCCATGTCCTCCTTGAACCAGTTTCCTCTTTCCCGCCTCACTCGGCCCGCTTGTCGCGCAGGGCCTCGATTTCGGCGGCGATCCTCTTGGTTTCCTGCGTGTCGAGCGAATTGCCGTCGGTGGCGATTCTCTCCAGCACCTTGATGCGTTCGCGCAGGTCCTCGATTTCCTTGTTCGTCTCGGCGTCGGTTCCGCTGTCCGCGACGCTCTCGTTACCGCGCTCGTCGACAACGATGCCGCGGTCGGCGCGGTGGCGGGCCTTGCTCAGCTGGACCACGCCCCACACGATGATGGCGATGATTGCGACAGTGGCCCATGCGCTCATGACGATGCTCCTGTGCGATCCTCGATCCTGTCGAGCTTGCGCAATTCGTCGATCTGCGAGGCCAGCGCATGATTGCCGTCCGTCGCGATCCGTTCGAGTACGCGCACGCGCTCTTCCATTTTTGAATAATCGCCATTGGAGAAGCGGGCCTGTTCGGCCTTTGCTTCCTCGGCGCGCGCCTGGAGTTCCAGCTTGCGCTCCTTGTGCTCGGCCTCACGCTTCTGGAAGAGGTACGCCATCGGCATGACGATCATGAGAGTCAGCAGGATGAAGCCGAAGATCAGGATGAGGTCGGCGTCCATCAGTTTGCCTCCCTACCGTCTCGTAGCCGGTCGATTTCACTGGTCAGGTGATAGCCGCTATCGGTCACGATGCGCTCGACATTGCCGAGCCGGTCCTTGAGCGAGCCAAGCTCGGCGCGCAGTTCGGCGTTTTCCTGAGTCAGCAGTTTAACCCGTTCGACCGCCTGGTCGTTCTTGGGATAGACTGCCTTGCCCCAGCTGTTTTCGAGCGGATAGCCGTTCTTGACCCTGATCCAGGTATTGGCGACCCAGGCCAGCGACATCGCAATGACGCCTAAGATCACTGTGGTTTCGGTGATCAGTTCCATCACGCTTTCTCCCCTTGCTTCACGTTGAGCGGTACTCCGCTGTCGGGCTGGCGGTCGCGCAGGGCTTCGATTTCGTCGTGCAGCGAATAACCGCGGTCGGTAACGATCTTTTCAAGTACGATCATCCGGTCCTGCATGGCATCGAGCTTGTCATGAAGCTGGCGGTTTTCCTGGCGAAGAGCCTTCTCCTCGGCCGTGTTGGACCGCTCGGTCTTGCCACCGAACTCGTCTTCCAGCGGGTAGCCGTTCTTCGCGCGGATCCAGTTATTGATTACCCATGCACTATAGCTGAGCCCGATGAGTACGATGACGAAAGTCGCGTCGCCGAAGTCCATTATGCCCTCTCCCCCTTCTTCATTTCGAGCGCCACGCCCGCTCCCTGATCGTCCACCCGGCGGTGGTCGCGCAGAGCTTCGATCTGGGTGGCGACATCGTACCCCTTGTCGGTGACGATCCGTTCGAGCACCTGCACGCGATCTTCGAGCTGCTGCACGCGGCTGGCATATTGCGCGGCCTTTTCGGAACTGGCCTCGGCGGTAGCCGAGATGCGCTTTTCCTCAAGCTTGCGCTGGTTCACCAGGTAGATGATACCGAGCACCATGATGAAGGGCGCAAGCGGAATAAGTATTCCCAAATCCATCGTTCTCCTCCCCTTCTCGTGCGCTTACCGCAGCCGTTCGATTTCGGCGTTCAGGCGCGGATTACTGCTGACGTAGAAGGTTTCGACCTCGGCCAGGCGGCGGTCCACATCCTTCATCTTGGCGCGGATTTCGCGTGCGGTGCGCTTCGGGCTCTGGCGGACGCGCTGCCAGTAACGCTGCTCGTCCGGTTCCGAATAGAGATGCGCGGGCTTCTTGTTCAGCAGGATGCCGGCCAGGAAATAGAACGGGATGGTCGAACCGCCAGTGATGAAGGTCAGACCCAGGAAACCGAGGCGAACCCAGAAGGCATCGACGCCGGTATAGTCCGCGATGCCGGAGCAGACGCCCATCAACTTCGCATTGGCCTTGTCGCGATAGAGGGTGGTGCGGGGGCTGTTCACTTGGTTGCTCCTTTTTTCTCGGCCATCATCTGTTCGAGTTCGCGCAGCTGCTGGTTGTCCTGCTCGCTGTCATGGACAAGGCGGGCGGGGCGGAAGTCGGGGTTGTCGGAAGCGACGAGACGTTCGACCGTATCCATCCGTTCGTCGAGCCGCTTGGCGAGGTTGTAGAGTTCCTCGAGCAGGGCTTCGTCGTCAGTGGTGATCGTGGCGGAGGTCTTCCACTTGGTGATGTAGTGGAGGATGATCCACGGCAAGGCGATGAAGATCGCGACAATTGCAAAAACGTCGTCCACGGATCAGTCCTCCTTCTTGGCGTCTTCGGACTTGCCGAGCGCCTTTTTCATTTGGGCAAGTTCGTCGTCGATCGCATCGGCACCCTCCAGCGCGGCGATCTCGTCGGCCAGGTTCGGTTTGCCCGAGCTGTCCGAAATGCTCAGCGCATCGGCGCGCCCTTCGGCATAGTCCACGCGGCGTTCGAGCTGGTCGAACCGGCTGAGTGCCTCGTCAACGCGGTCTTCGGTCATCAGGCTGCGCAGCTTGACGCGGTTTTCCGCGCTTTCGAGACGCGCAGCGATGGCGGTCTGGCGGCTGCGGGCTTCGCGCAAGCGGTTCTGCAGCTTGTGAATGTCCTGCTCGTAGGCGCGTAGAGCATCGTCGAGCACCGCGATCTCCTGCTTGAGCTGGTCGGCCATGTCGGCAGCCTTCTTCTTCTCGACCAGTGCTGCACGGGCCAGGTCCTCGCGGTCCTTCGACAGTGCGAGCTGCGCCTTTTCGCCCCAGTCGGCCTGGAGCTTGTCCAGCTTCACCGTGTGACGGTGCATTTCCTTCTGGTCGGCAATGGTGCGGGCGGCGCTGGCGCGAACTTCGACAAGCGTCTCCTCCATTTCCATGATGATCATGCGGATCATCTTCTGCGGATCGTCCGCCTGATCGAGGAGATCGTTGAAATTGGCCGCAATAATGTCGCGGGTACGGCTGAAGATTCCCATTAAAGGTACTCCACTGGAGAAAAACTGGTTGGCCCGGTCACGGCCGCTATCCTGCGTCGGCGTGGGCGAGCGGCGGAGCCGTTCGACCTCGCTGTCGAGACGCGAGAGGGTCACGCGCTTGGGGCGGGCCGGAGCGTCCGCTGCGCGGGACTTGCGCTGGGGACTTTCGGGAGTGCGGCGCTCCGGCCCAAGGGGATGCTTGTGGTCGCTCACGCGATTTCCACATGCCCGATAGATGCCACCATCGGCATGGGCGTGGTGACCGTGATTTGCGAGCTCAGCGCAACGAAAGCCGTCATCATCGCAATGCTGGCGAGGGCGGCCTTGCCGAGCTGGGTGCTGAAGAACTTGCGGTTGTACATGGTGTCCTCCCTGGACGTGAACTGGTGTTGTCCCAGGTTAAGCAAGCGATGTGCCAAACTCGATTTACCGCAGAAAAACGCGCCTTTCAGAGTTTTCGACGAACGGCATTGTGGTGGGTATTGCCAACCCTTGGTGAAAATTCCTATATCTTGGCCATGGAGCGGGAAAATCAGTACATTGGCCAGTCCGGCGCTTTTCTTGACGCGGTCGAGCGCACCAGTCGTGCGGCGCCCATGCGCAGGCCCGTGCTGGTCATCGGTGAACGGGGTACCGGCAAGGAATTGATCGCCGAGCGACTTCATCGCCTATCCAACAGATGGGAAGAACCTCTCGTCACGATGAATTGCGCAGCCTTGCCCGAAACACTGATCGAGGCGGAGCTGTTCGGTCATGAGGCAGGGGCATTCACCGGTGCTACCAGACAGCGCGCCGGAAGGTTCGAGGAAGCCGACAAGGGTACGCTTTTTCTCGACGAACTGGGCACGCTGTCGATGGGCGCACAGGAGCGTCTGCTCCGCGCCGTGGAATATGGCGAGGTCACGCGTATCGGTTCCTCGCGCCCGATCCACGTCGATGTCCGCATCGTCGCCGCCACCAACGAGGACCTGCCCGCCAAGGCCGAGCGGGGCGACTTCCGCGCCGACCTGCTCGACCGCCTCAGTTTCGAGGTTATCACCCTTCCACCCCTGCGCGTGCGCGAGGGAGATATTGCGGTGCTGGCCGACTATTTCGGCCGCCGCATGGGTGCCGAACTGGGATGGGAAGCCTGGCCGGGTTTTTCCGAGCATGTCGCGCAGCAGCTCGAAAACCATCAATGGCCTGGTAATGTCCGCGAATTGCGCAATGTGATCGAACGGGCAGTCTATCGCTGGGACGATTGGGGAAGCCCGATCGGACATGTCCAGTTCGACCCGTTCGAAAGCCCGTGGAAGCCGGTCTCGCCTCCAACGTCGCGGAAACGGTCCGACGGTAGTCCTGCAGCTACTACTCAACTGGCGGCACCCGATCTTGACGCCGTCGAGGACCTGCGCAGCGCCGTGGATGCTCATGAAAAGGCCATTCTCGAGCACGCGCTCGGCAAGCATCGCTGGAACCAGCGCCAGACCGCTAAGGCGCTGGGCCTCAGCTACGACCAGTTGCGCCATGCCATCAAGAAGCACGGTCTCACCGACGACGATTGAACGAGACTTGCTTTTGGCGGGACTCGCGCCTATCTGGCCCTCAATCCCGACATTGTCGCGACACTGTGGGGCTGGCGCCGCAAGGGGCCGGCACGAAACCCGCTTGTCGCCCCTTGTCGCAATGCAAGTCCATACCGGAGCATGAATGGCTGATATTGACCGCTTGAACGAAATAATCGAACCCGAAGCGCAGGCGCTGGGTTTCGAGCTCGTGCGCGTCAAGATGATGCCTTCCGAAGCCGGGGACGGGGCGCAGGCGCTCCAGATCATGGCGGAAGACCCGGCGACGGGCCAGCTATTGATCGAACAATGCGCTGCACTTTCGCGCCGCGTGTCGGACCGGATTGACGAGCTGGAAGAGCAGGGCGAAGTGCTGGTCGAAGGGGCCTATCACCTCGAAGTCAGTTCGCCCGGTATCGACCGTCCGCTCACCCGCGCGAAGGATTTCGAGCAGTGGGCCGGACACGAAACGAAGATCAGCATGGTCAAGGGTTTCGACGGCCAGCGCAACTACAAGGGTGACCTCAAGGGCATCGAAGGTCATTGCGTTGTCATTATAGATGCCAAGGCGGGCGAGGTGAAACTCGACCGCGACCAGATCCACACGGCAAAGCTCGTCTTGACCGACGCGCTCATTGCCGCCACCCAGCCGCTCGACACGAGTGGTGCCGAAGACATCGTAGAAGAAAAGGCAGACGACTGATGGCCAGTGCCATTTCCGCCAACAAGGCAGAACTCCTTGCAATCGCCAATGCGGTCGCATCGGAAAAGATGATCGACAAGTCCATCGTCATCGAGGCGATGGAAGAGGCGATCCAGAAGTCCGCCCGTAACCGCTATGGCGCGGAGAACGACATTCGCGCCAAGCTCGACCCGCAGACCGGCGACCTTCGCCTGTGGCGCGTCGTCGAGGTCGTCGAAGAGGTCGAGGATTATTTCAAGCAGGTCGATCTGAAGGCTGCCGAGAAACTCGAGAAGGATGCCAAGGTCGGTGACTTCATCGTCGATCCGCTGCCCCCGGTCGATCTTGGACGTATCGATGCGCAGTCCGCCAAGCAGGTGATCTTCCAGAAGGTCCGCGATGCCGAGCGCGAGCGCCAGTTCGAAGAATTCAAGGACCGCGCCGGCGAAGTCATCACCGGTGTGATCAAGTCGGTCGAATTCGGCCATGTAATCGTCAACCTCGGCCGCGCCGAGGGCGTCATCCGCCGCGATCAGCAGATCCCGCGCGAGGCCGCCCGCGTGGGCGAGCGTGTCCGCGCGCTGATCACCAAGGTCGAACGCAACAACCGCGGGCCGCAGATCTTCCTCAGCCGCGCGCACCCCGATTTCATGCGCAAGCTGTTCGCGCAGGAAGTGCCCGAAATCTACGACGGCATCATCGAAATCAAGGCCGCCGCCCGCGATCCGGGCAGCCGCGCCAAGATCGGCGTGATCAGCCATGACAGCAGCATCGACCCTGTCGGTGCCTGCGTCGGCATGAAGGGCAGCCGCGTCCAGGCGGTCGTGCAGGAACTGCAGGGCGAGAAGATCGACATCATTCCCTGGTCGGAAGACGGCGCGACCTTCATCGTGAACGCGCTCCAGCCGGCCACCGTCAGCCGCGTCGTCCTCGACGAGGAAGATGGCCGCATCGAAGTCGTCGTGCCCGACGACCAGCTCAGCCTCGCCATTGGTCGCCGCGGCCAGAACGTCCGCCTCGCCAGCCAGCTGACCGGCAACCAGATCGACATCATGACCGAGGAAGAAGCTTCGGAAAAGCGCAGCAAGGAATTTGCCGAGCGCTCCAAGATGTTCGAAGAGGAACTCGACGTCGACGAAACGCTTTCGCAGCTGCTCGTTGCCGAAGGCTTCGCAGAGCTGGAAGAAGTCGCTTACGTCGAGCTGGAAGAGCTGGCCGGCATCGAAGGCTTCGACGAGGAACTGGCCGAAGAACTCCAGAACCGTGCGAAAGAAGCGCTCGATCGGCAGGAAGAAACGCATCGTGCCGCGCGCCGTGAACTGGGCGTCGAAGACGATCTGGCCGAACTGCCGCATATGACCGAAGCAATGCTGGTCACGCTCGGCAAAGCGGGTCTCAAGACGCTCGACGATGTGGCGGACCTCGCCACTGACGAACTGATCGCCAAGAAGCGCGAAGCTCCGCGCCGCCGGAACAACACCGATGGCCCGCCTATGCGCCGCGACCGTCCGATGCGCGAGCAGGACAAGGGCGGTGTGCTGGGCGAATACGGCCTGACCGAAGAGCAGGGCAACGAGATCATCATGGCTGCCCGCGCGCATTGGTTCGAGGACGAGGAGCCGAAGGCAGCAGCCGAAGAGGAAGCTCCGGCATCTGCCGAAGCCGCCGACACGCAGGAGGCCGCCGATGCGGACTCCACCCAATGAGAGCCTGACGTCCGACATCGCTGAAGCCCGCAGGCCCCGTAAACCGGAGCCCGAGCGGCGCTGCATATTGACCGGAGAGACGGGCTCGCGCGATGCGCTGGTCCGGCTTGCCGCCTCGCCCTCCGGCCTCGTCCTGCCTGATGCGCAGGAAAAGGCGCCGGGACGGGGGGCATGGATCTGTTCCTCGCGCACGGCGATCGAGGAGGCGCAGCGCAACGGGAAACTGAAAGCGGGCCTGGCGCGCGCGTTCAAGACCGGCGACCTCGAGATACCCGAGGATCTGCCACAAAGGATCGCGGATGCGCTCACGCGCGTATTTCTCGACCGACTGGGTCTCGAAATGCGCGTCGGAGCCCTTATCTTGGGCACACAGCGTATAGCGGAGTCCGCGCGCATGGGCGGAGTGTCGGCACTCTTCCATGCCAGCGACGCGAGCGAAGACGGGCGCAAGAAGCTCGATCAGGCCTGGCGTGTAGGACGTGAGGCAGAAGGCAGCGGCGAACGCGGCTGGACACTGCCACTGGACCGCGACGCTCTGTCTGTGGCATTGGGCCGCGACAATGTCGTCCACTTCGGTCTGGCCGACGATGCTGCGGCCGCGCGGGTGCTCAAGCCCTTGAAGCGGCTGATGCATTATCTGGGGCAAGAAATTCCGAACGGATCTTGGCCCGACGAATTCGGGCGCGCATCCGTACGCGCCGGTGACGATACGAACGATTGAACGAAGAGAAACGAGCAAGAATGAGCGACGACGACAAGAAACCTGCCCGTAAACCGCTGAGCCTCAAGGGCGCGCAGCCGGGCGAGGTCAAGCAGACCTTCAGCCACGGCCGCACCAACAAGGTGGCGGTCGAGGTGAAGCGCCGCCGCAAGCTCTTGAAGCCCGGCGAGACGCCGCCGCCTCCTCCGCCGCCTGCGCCTGAGCCGACCCCGGCACCTGCACCTGCTCCTGCAGCGAAGAAGCCCGCGCCGAAAAAGGCCGCGCCCGCTTCGGAAACTCCGCAGGAACGCGTCGCGCGTCTTACCCGCGAGGCCGAGGAAGAGCGCCTGCGCCTGACCGAAGAAGCGCGCAAGCGTGACGAGGAGCAGGCCAAGAAGGCCGCCGAAGACGAGAAGAAACGCGCCGAAGACAAGCGCAAGGCCGAAGAAGAAGCAGCAAGCAAGGCAGAGGACGAGGCTGTGAGCCCGCCTGCAGAGGAAGCAGCAGCACCTGCTCCAGAGGAAGAGCCTGCCGATGAGAGTTCGCCTGCTCCGGCCCCGCGGCAGTTCACGCCCGTCAAGCGTCCGGAAATCAAGAAGCCCGAACGCGCGAAGAAGAAAGAAGACAAGCCTGCGCGCGTTGCCGAAACGCCGGACAAGCGCCGCTCCGGCAAGCTTTCCGTCAAGAAGGCCCTGAACGAGGACGAAGGCCGCCGTGCGCGCAGCCTCGCCGCGCTCAAGCGTGCGCGCGAAAAGGAACGCCGCATGCAGGGCGGCGGCTCCAGCAAGCCGCGCGAGAAGCAGGTACGCGACGTCATCGTCCCCGAGGCGATCACCGTCGGCGAACTGGCCAAGCGCATGGGCGAAAAGGGCGCCGACCTGGTGAAGGAGCTCTTCAATCTCGACATGATGGTCACCGTCAACCAGACGATCGACCAGGATACGGCGGAACTGCTGGTCGAACAGTTCGGCCACAATATCGAGAAGGTCTCCGAGGCCGATGTCGACATTACGAACGACGCCGATGTCGATCCGGAAGAGACGCTGAAGCCCCGTCCGCCTGTGGTCACCATCATGGGCCATGTCGACCACGGCAAGACTTCGCTGCTCGATGCGCTTCGCGGCGCCAATGTGGTGAAGGGCGAAGCCGGCGGTATCACACAGCATATCGGCAGCTACCAGGTGCAGACGAAGGGCGGCGATGCCGTTACCTTCCTCGACACGCCGGGCCACGCCGCCTTTACCCAGATGCGCCAGCGGGGTGCCAACATCACCGATATCGTGGTGCTGGTGGTTGCCGCCGATGACGGCATCATGCCGCAGACGATCGAGGCCATCAATCACACCAAGGCCGCAGGCGTCCCGATGATTGTGGCGATCAACAAGATGGACAAGCCGGAAGCCAATCCGGACAACATCCGCACCCGCCTGCTCGAACACGAAGTGATCGTGGAATCGATGTCCGGCGATGTGCAGGACGTGGAAATCTCCGCCAAGGAGAAGACCGGTCTGGACGATTTGCTCGAGAAGATCGCGCTGCAGGCCGAACTGCTCGAACTGAAGGCGAACCCCGACCGCATGGCCGAGGCAACCGTCATCGAAGCGCAGCTCGACAAGGGCCGCGGCCCGGTCGCGACCGTGCTTGTCACCCGCGGTACGCTGGAACGTGGCAACACCTTCGTAGTCGGCACGCAGAGCGGCCGTGTCCGCGCCATCGTCGACGACCAGGGCAAGCAGATCAAGAAGGCCGGACCTTCGATGCCGGTCGAGGTCCTCGGCCTTGGCGGCGTGCCGAGCGCTGGCGATGTGCTGACCGTGGTCGAAAACGAACAGCGTGCCCGCGAAGTCGCGCAGTATCGCCAGGAAAAGGCGACCGAAAAGCGCACCGCGCTTGCGCCGACCAGCTTCGATACGATGTTCAACAACCTCGCCTCGAACGTGGTCGAATTCCCAGTGTTGGTGAAAGCCGACGTGCAGGGCTCGGTGGAAGCGATCACGACCGCACTGCACAATCTGTCGAACGATCTCATCAAGGTCCGCGTGTTGCACGCAGGCGTGGGTGCAATCACCGAAAGCGACGTGCAGCTGGCAGCCGCCTCGAACGCGCCCATCATCGGGTTCAACGTCCGGCCGAATGCCAAGGCGCGCGAACTGGTGAAACGCGACGGCGTGGAGATGAAGTATTACGACGTCATCTACCACCTGACCGAGGAAATCGCAAAGGAGATGGCTGGCGAGCTGGGTCCGGAACGGATCGAACACGTCGTCGGCCGTGCCGCGGTCAAGGAAGTGTTCCGTTCGGGCAAGAAGGACAAGGCCGCCGGCCTGCTGGTCGAGGAAGGCGTCATTCGCAAGGGGCTGCATGCACGCCTCACGCGCGAAGACGTCATTGTCTCGGCCACGACTATCGCCTCGCTGCGCCGCTTCAAGGACGATGTGGACGAAGTCCGCGCCGGTCTCGAATGTGGTGTGGTCCTCGCCGACACGAACGACATCAAGCCGGGCGACCAGCTTGAAGTGTTCGAGGTCGAGGAGCGTGAACGCACACTGTGAGCGTTGATCCCCAAAGGCATGCCCTCGGCGCCGCTCATGCGGAGCTGATGGGCGTGGCCTTCGACAGCTTCGACGAGGAGCGCGAGGAGATCACCCTGCGCTTCCATGCACCGGAAAGTTTCATCACCCCGCGCGGCAGCGTGCAGGGCGGCCTCGTCGCAGGATTCCTCGATGAGGTAATGGGCTGGGCGCATGTCTGGGCAACGAAACACGAGGAAGCGCCGCTCAATCTCGAAATCTCCATGACGCTTCTGCGTCCGGTTAAGGCGGGACCGCTCGTTGGCAAGGGGCGCGTGGTCCGCCGCGGACGGCGCGTAACCTTTCTCGAAGGCGAGTTGTTCGACGGGGAGGGTAACCTCCTGGCGCGGTCGAGCAGTACAGCCATCCCCACACCACGTCCGACCGGAGAAAAGTGATGGCCCGCAACCTTTCCACTCCCGAACAGCAATCGGTGCGCGTCCTTAAAGTGGGCGAGCGGGTGCGGCATATATTGTCCGAACTGCTCGCACGCGGGGAGGCGCATGACGATGTGCTGCGTGCGTCGAACATTTCCGTGACCGAGGTGCGGATGAGCCCCGATCTCAGGAACGCCAAGGCCTATGTAAAACCCCTGCTGGGGCAGGACGAGGCGGCGGTGCTGAAGGCACTGCGCACCAATACGGCCTTTTTCCAGAAGGAAGTCGCCAAGCGTCTGGGGCTCAAATTTGCGCCCAAACTCTCCTTTCAGCCTGACGAAAGCTTCGATGAGGCGGAACGGATCGAGAAGCTGCTCTCCGACCCCAAGGTCGCGAGCGACCTCGAGGACGAAGAGTAGGCTTTACTCCGCGATGGCCGGGGCGGTCGGATCGACCGTTGTCGGCACCTCCATGAATACACTGGCGCCCGGGCCGAGCGGAAGATCCAGCACGACCCATCCGATGGTCATTGCCAGTCCAGCCAGCAACAGGCCGACCGAATAGGGCAGCATGGTCGCGGCAAGGCTGCCGAGGCCGAAGTCCTTCTGCCAGCGCTGGCAGAAGATCAGGATCAGCGGGAAATAGACCATCAGCGGCGTGATGATGTTGGTCGCCCCGTCGCCCACACGATAGGCGGCGGTTGCCATTTCCGGTGAGATGCCCAGCAGCATAAGCATGGGTACGAGAACCGGCGCAAGCAGCGCCCACTTCGCACTCGCCGAACCGACGAAGATGTTGAGCAGGGCCGAGACGAGAATGATCGCCGTCAGCAGCGCCCAGGCGGGAAGACCGCTGTTGCCGAGAAAATCGGCCCCGTTCACTGCCAAAATCAGACCGAGGTTCGACCAGGCGAACATCGCCACGAAATGCGCGGCGGCGAAGGCGAGAACGAGGTAATAGGCAAGATCCTCCATTGCCCCGGCCATCATCTTCACAAGACCCCGGTGATCGTCGATCGTCCCGGCAGCCTTGCCATAGGCCCAGCCGGCGAGGAGAAAGAGCAGGAAAAAACCTGCAACAAGGCTCTGGTAGAAAGGCGTCAGCCGCGCTTCGGGCGAAGCATCCTCGTCGATCAGCGGCGTACCCGGGCCGAGCGTGAAGAACAGCCAGAGGCCGATGACGAAGAGTACGGCGAGCCCCGCCCAGCGCAGCCCCTTGCTCTCCGCGGCGGAAAGCGCGCGGTCCCCATCGGCGACTTCGCCCTGCTGTTCGGGCGATATGGCCTTGCCCGCCATCGAGGGGTTCCACGGCCCGAGGCGGGGTTCGATCATCTTGTCGGTCACGAACCAGATCACCGGCAGGAAGATGAATGTCATCGCGGCGATGAAATACCAGTTACCGGCGATATTGGCTGTAAAGTCACCGAAGACCGTCTCCACACTAGCCTCGGTAATGCCGAATAGCAGCGCATCCAGCTGGCCGGGCAGCAAATTGGCAGAGAACCCGCCCGATACGCCGGCAAAGGCAGCGGCAATACCCGCGACCGGGTGCCGTCCGGCGGCATGGAAAATAATTCCGGCGAGAGGGATGAGAACAACATAAGCGGCATCGGCGGCAAGATTTCCCATCATGCCGACGAAGGCGACGATGGGTGTCAGCAGATAGACCGGCGCATTCCGAACGCCCGCGCGCATCGCTGTGCCGAACAGGCCCGCGCGCTCGGCAACACCTGCACCCAGCATCACGACCAACACATAGCCGAGCGGATGGAAGTGGGTGAAGGTCTGCGGCATTTCGACCCAGAGCCGCGCGATGTTCTCCGCGCTCAGCAGGCTCTGTGCAGTGATGATGGTGGCCGCTCCGGTGTCGGCATCGACTTCGGTGGGATGCGCGGCGGAAAGCCCGGTGAGTGAGGCGACGATGGAAACAACCACCAATATAGCGATCAGCCAGAAGAACAGGAAAACCGGATCGGGCAGCTTGTTGCCGCTTCGTTCGATCCAGCCGAGAATGCCGCCCTGCTTGCCCGAAGTCGCCTGTGCTTCTGCCATGGAAATCCCACTCACCTTACTTTTATTGGTTTGTCGGGGTATCTCATCCCCAATCCTGTCTGTCGATCTCCTTAACAGCCCTGTCCGCTGGCGCTAGACCCCGGCGATGGCCAAGCTCTATTTCTACTATGCCAGCATGAATGCAGGGAAGAGTTCCACCCTGCTCCAGGCCGCGTTCAACTATGGCGAGCGCGGGATGAAGGTCTCGCTGTGGACCGCTGCGCTGGACGACAGGCCCGGTTTTGGCGCGATTTCCAGCCGCATCGGGCTTGCCAGCGATGCGCATCGTTACGACGCCGATACAGATATCGAGGCGCGCGTACTGGAAGAGCATAAAGAGACCACACTTGCCTGCGTGCTGGTCGACGAGGCGCAGTTCCTCACCCGTGACCAGGTTTGGCAGCTGGCGCGGCTTGCTGACGATGCGGGCATCCCGGTGCTGTGTTACGGCCTGCGCACCGATTTTCAGGGCGAACTCTTTCCCGGCTCGGCGGCACTACTGGGAATCGCGGACGCATTGGTCGAGATGAAGGCCGTGTGCGATTGCGGTCGCAAGGCCACGATGAACCTGCGCGTCGACGCACATGGCAAGGCGGTCAGCGAAGGCGCGCAGACCGAAATCGGCGGCAACGACCGCTATGTCGCCATGTGCCGCAGGCATTTTTCCGAGGCGCTGGCCCGCTAGAGGGTGCGCGTTCACTTTCGCGTGCCTACATAGTCGCCATGGCCGAAACCCTTACGCTCGCAGCGGTCCTCATCCCCTGCCTCATCATCGCAATCGTGTTCCACGAAGTCGCCCATGGCTGGACCGCGCTGGCACTGGGCGACACGACCGCGCGCGATATGGGACGGCTCACGCTAAACCCGATCAAACATGTCGATCCCATCGGCACATTGCTGGTGCCCGGTGCGCTTGCGCTGTTCGGGGGTCCGATCTTCGGCTGGGCCAAGCCGGTTCCCGTCAATGCGCGCCGGCTCGACAATCCGCGTTACGGCATGATGGCCGTTGCCGCCGCAGGTCCGGGAACCAACATACTTCTCGCACTACTCGGCGCGATCATCTTCGGCTTGCTGGCGGGCTTTGCAACCACTTGGGGCGTCGCGCTCTCCGACTGGGCGCTGACCGCATTCGGCTCCTTCATCGTCATCAACGTCTTCCTCGCCCTGTTCAACATGCTTCCGATCCCGCCCTTCGACGGATCGCATATCGTTGGCGGGCTGATGCCGCGTCGCTGGGCGCATCACTGGCAGAAACTGCAGGCTATGGGGATGCTGTTGCTCGTCGTTCTGATTGCGGCGACATGGGCCTTTCCCGACGCACGCTGGATCGAGAACACCATCTTCCCGCCGGTCGAATGGCTGACCGGGCTGTTCTATTCCGTTGCCGCCGGTATCGAGGATTTCATCACGTGAGCCAGCAGAGCAAACCCGCACCACACGGCTGGGTGCTGCTAGACAAGCCGCGCGGGCTAGGCTCGACCCAGGCCGTCGGGCTGGTCAAGCGCGTGCTCCGGCAGGGCGGCTACGCGAAAACCAAGGTCGGCCACGGCGGAACGCTGGATCCGCTCGCGGAAGGCGTGCTGCCGATTGCGCTGGGCGAAGCGACCAAGCTGGCTGGACGAATGCTGGACAGCGACAAGATCTACGAATTCACTATCCAGTTCGGGGAGCAAACCGACACGCTCGATACCGAAGGGGAGGTCGTCCACCGCAGCGACCGCCGCCCGCCCATGGCCGCCATCGCTGCCGTACTCGAACATTTCTCGGGAGAAATCGAACAGGCCCCGCCCGCATTTTCTGCAATCAAGGTTGGCGGCAAGCGCGCCTACGATCTCGCGCGGGCCGGTGAAGAGGTGGAAATGAAGACCCGCCAGGTGACGATTCACGAGATTCGCCTTCTGGCCGAGCGCGAGGATGCTGCCCTACGCTCCAGCTTTGCGACCACTTCCGGTCGGCTGGATCCCTACGATCCGCAGGCTCCGCTCGAACTGGCGGATTGCGTGACCCTGGTCGCGCATGTCTCCAAGGGCACGTATATCCGGTCCCTGGCACGGGATATCGCACATGCGCTTGGCACGGTGGGCCATGTCACCTATCTCAGGCGGGTAAAGGCTGGCCCGTTCCGCGAGGATCAGGCGATTTCGCTGGACTCGGCGGAAGAAATCGCTAAGGGCGCGCCCATCGAAAACCTTCTCCTGCCGCTAGAGGCGGGACTGGACGACATCCCGGTCCTTCCCCTCGATCCCGACAGCGCGCAGGCGGTCCGCCAGGGCCGGGTATTGTCGGACCTGCCCCCCGTTCATGGAGAATGGGCCGACGGGCTCCACCTTGCCAAGCTGGGAAATACCCCGGTGGCACTGATGGAACTCGAAGGAGGCTCGGCCAAGGTCGTGCGGGGTTTCAACCTACCGGATGTCGCGGAGTAAATGAATGTCGGTTACCACCGAGCGTAAAGCTGAAATCATCAAGGACAACGCCCAGGGCAATGGTGACACCGGTTCGCCGGAAGTCCAGGTCGCGATCCTCACCGAGCGTATTCGCAACCTCACCGATCACTTCAAGGCCAATCACAAGGACAACCACTCGCGTCGTGGCCTCCTCATGATGGTCAACAAGCGTCGTAACCTGCTCGCCTATCTCAAGAAGGTGGATGTCGAGCGGTACAACGCCCTGATCCAGAAGCTGGGTCTTCGTAAGTAAGAGTTTTCGGGAAGGGCGGCTCAAACGAGCCGCCCTTTTCGCATATGGCCCCCTTCGCAATTCGGCGCAGGCGGCACACCAGAGGCAGGAAAAATCGCCTCGAACCGGACCGGGACGGATTACCCGGCATAGTAGGCCCCGCACCGCAATAAGGCCGTGCGGGTTCATAAGGAAAATACATGTTCGACACGAAAACCGTATCGCTGGAGTGGGGCGGAAAGACCCTCACCCTCGAAACCGGCCGCATCGCCCGTCAGGCAGACGGTGCCGTTCTGGCCACCTATGGCGAAACCGTGGTGCTCTGCGCCGTGACCGCCGCCAAGAGTGTGAAGGAAGGGCAGGATTTCTTCCCGCTGACCGTCCACCACCAGGAAAAATTCTCCGCTGCGGGCCGTATCCCGGGCGGTTTCTTCAAGCGCGAAGGCCGCGCCACGGAGAAGGAAACGCTGACCTCCCGCTTGATCGACCGGCCCTGCCGGCCGCTCTTCCCGGAAGGCTTCTACAACGAAATCAACGTTATCGCGCAGGTCCTGTCCTATGACGGCGAGACCGAGCCCGATATCGTCGCGATGATCGCCGCTTCGGCTGCACTGACCATCTCGGGCGTACCCTTCATGGGCCCGATCGGCGCCGCGCGCGTCGGCTTCCGCAATGGCGAATACGAACTCAACCCGAGCCTCGACAAGGCGCTGGACGAAGAGGGTCGCCTCGATCTCGTCGTCGCTGCCACGCAGGATGCGGTGATGATGGTCGAATCCGAAGCCAAGGAGCTGACCGAAGAGGAAATGCTCGGCGCCGTCATGTTCGCGCATGAGGAAAGCCGCAAGGTCATCGGTGCGATCATCGATCTCGCCGAACAGGCTGCCAAGGATCCCTGGGATCTCGATCCGGTCGAAGACAAGTCGGCCACGCTCGAAGAACTGCGCGGCATTATCGGCGCAGACCTCGAAGCCGCCTACAAGATCACCAACAAGGCCGAACGCCAGGATGCGATCAACGCCGCCCGTACCAAGGCGCGCGAGCATTATGAAAGTCTCGACCACGATGATCCGGCCGAATACCTCGGCAAGCTCAAGCTGGTGAAGAAGCTCGAAAGCGACATCGTGCGCGGTTCGATCCTCAAGGACGGCACACGCATCGACGGTCGCAAGGTGGACCAGGTCCGTCCGATCGAGGCAATGGTAGGATTGCTGCCCCGCACGCACGGTTCGGCGCTGTTCACGCGCGGTGAAACGCAGGCGATCTGCACCACCACGCTGGGCACCAAGGATGCCGAGCAGATGATCGACGGTCTCGAAGGCCTGTCGTACAATCACTTCATGCTGCACTATAACTTCCCGCCCTATTCGGTCGGCGAAGTCGGCCGTTTCGGTTTCACCAGCCGCCGCGAGACGGGCCACGGAAAGCTCGCATGGCGCGCGCTGCACCCGGTGCTGCCGAGCCATGAGGATTTCCCCTACACCATCCGTATCCTGTCGGACATCACCGAGTCGAACGGCTCGAGCTCGATGGCGACCGTTTGCGGTGGCTGTCTGTCGATGATGGATGCCGGCGTTCCGATCGAACGCCCTGTTTCCGGCATCGCCATGGGCCTGATCCTCGAAGGCGACAAATTCGCCGTACTGTCCGATATCCTGGGTGACGAAGACCACCTCGGCGACATGGACTTCAAGGTCGCAGGGTCCGAAAAAGGCATCACCTCGCTCCAGATGGACATCAAGGTTGCCGGCATCACGCAGGAAATCATGACCAAGGCGCTCGAGCAGGCGAAGGCCGGCCGCGCGCACATCCTCGGCGAAATGCAGAAGGCCTTGGGTACGGCTCGCGGTGAAGTGTCCAGGCACGCTCCGCGTATCGAGACGATGCAGATCGACAAGTCGAAGATCCGTGACGTCATCGGTACGGGCGGCAAGGTGATCCGCGAGATCGTCGCCGAAACCGGTGCCAAGGTCGATATCGACGACGAGGGCGTGATCAAGATCAGCTCCTCGAATGCCGACGAAATCGCAGCAGCCCGCAAGTGGATCGAAGGCATCACCGAAGAAGCCGAGGTCGGCAAGATCTACGACGGCAAGGTCGTCAACATCGTCGATTTCGGTGCCTTCGTGAACTTCATGGGCGGCAAGGACGGTCTCGTCCACGTCAGCGAAATGAAGAACGAGCGCGTCGAAAAGCCGACTGATGTCGTGTCCGAAGGCCAGGAAGTTAAGGTCAAGGTCCTCGAGATCGACCAGCGCGGAAAGGTCCGCCTGTCGATGCGCGTCGTCGACCAGGAAACCGGCGAAGAACTGGAAGACACCCGCCCGCCGCGCGAACCGCGCGGTGATCGTGGCCCGCGCGGCGGCGGTGGCGGCGATCGTCGCGGCGGTCGCGGTGGTCCTCGCGGCGGTAGTCGCGGTGGCGGCCGCAGCGAAGGTCGCGGCGGAAATGACGGGGGTGGTGAAAGCCACGTGCCGGACTTCCTGAAGGACTAAGCCCGTTTTCCCGCGAAAGCGGGACAGACAAACACCGAAGGGTCGCCGGTTCGCCGGCGGCCCTTCTTCGTATCTTAGCCCGCAATGTGCTAGATCGTCGGCAGTCGGATTCCCGCCATCCAAGAGCGAGTCGCGGCACCATAGAACCCGGATCGCAAGGGGTCGCTTTTCCAGCATTGCGGAGAGCGAAAATGATTCAGCAGATCGACACGACGAAAGTGGAAGAACTGGCCGGCAAGGTGATCGGCGATGTTGCGGGGGCGCTTAGCCTATTCATGGCGTATATCGGCGATCAGGCGGGCGTTTTCGACACGCTCGACGGCGAAGGAAGGCTGACCCTTGCGCAGATTGCGGAGAAAACCGGATATAACGAGAAGTACCTGCATCAGTGGCTCGGTTCGGTCAGCGCAGCAGGTTACGTCACCTTCCATCCTGAGGACGAGACTTTTTCGCTTTCGCCCGAACAGGCGCTGGTCTTCGCGCGGGAAGGGCAGCCGGCCAACATGCAGGGCTTCATCATGGCTGTGGTCTCTCAATATGAAGAACACCAGAAATCGGTCGGTACTTTCCGTTCCGGTCAAGGCAGACCGTGGGGAGAACATTCGCAGTGTCTATTCTGTGGCACCGACCGCTTTTTCCGCCCCGGATATCAGGCCAATCTGGTGGAAACGTGGATACCTGCACTCGATGGCGTCGAGGCCAAACTGACCAACGGCGCAAAAGTGGCCGATATCGGATGCGGCCATGGATCTTCGACTGTGCTCTTGGCCAAGGCCTATCCCAACTCGACCATCCACGGCATCGATTTCCACGAGCCCTCGATCCAGGAGGCGCGCCGCAAGGCGGCAGAGGCAGGCGTGACCAATGTCGATTTCCAGGTCGCTACAGCACAGGATTTCGATGGCAACGACTACGACTTCGCATGCATTTTCGACGCGCTGCACGACATGGGCGATCCGGTGGGCGCAGCCCGGCACATTCGCGAGAAGCTGAAAGATGACGGCACGCTGATGCTGGTCGAGCCAATGGCCGGAGACACTATGGCGGAAAATATGCATTCCTTGGGGCAGATCTTCTATGCCTTCTCCACCACCGTATGCACGCCTGCATCGCTGTCTCAACCTGTTGGTCTCGGCCTTGGGGCACAGGCTGGACAGAAACGGCTCACCAAGGTGCTCAACGAGGCCGGGTTCTCCAATATTCGCAGGGCATCGGAGACGCCCACCAATATGGTTCTCGAAGTCACGGGCTGACTATCGCGCAGGTGGCGGGCGCGCTATCGGGACGCGAGTTGAATATTCCGCCAGCCCGAAAGGCCAGCCATGCTCCCGCGTGAAACCATTGCCACTGCCGAAATTCCCGGAGGGGAGACGCTCACGCTGGTCAGCCACGGGCGCGATCATATCATCATGCTCGGGCGTAACGAACTGATGGGTACGCGCATGCAGTTCAGCGAGGAGCAACTCGCCGAACTCACCCTTGCGGAATTGAACAGGAAAGCGCCGCGTGTGCTGATCGGCGGCTATGGCATGGGCTTCACCTTCCGCAAGGCACTGGAGAAGGCGGGCGAGGGCGCGCGGGTCGTAGTGGCCGAAGTCGTACCTGAAATCCTCGACTGGGCGAAAGGACCGCTACAGCATCTCACCGGGGACACACTGGACGATCCGCGCGGCGATGTGGTGCTGTGCGACGTCGCGGCGCTGATCGACGATGCCAATGACGGGACCTGCGCCAAATGGGATGCGATCCTGCTCGATGTCGATAATGGACCCGACGGAATCGTGCGCGACGGGAATGAGCGGCTCTATTCGCGAACGGGTCTGGGCAAGGCGCGCGATGCGCTGAATTCCGGTGGCGTGCTTGCCGTCTGGTCTGCTGCGCCCGACCACAAGTTCCGCACGCGCCTGAAAGAGGCCGGGTTCAATGTGGAGGAGCGCACAGTCCGGGCACGCCCCAACAACAAGGGGCCGCACCACACGATCTGGTTCGCCAGAAAACCCTAGCGCTGGAACATTGGCCCGGCGGGGTTGCCCATGTAATCCCGCTTGCCCAGCGATACGCCCTTCATGCGCAGGATGCCGTAGAACGTCGTCGCGTGAAACTGGAAATTGGGCATGTTGAAGCCGAGCAGGAACCGCTCGCCCGGGAGGGTGAAACGCGTTTCTCCACCGAGCACGAAATCGATATTCCGGTCGGCCAGCGCGTCGATTTCGTCCGGCGTAACCGATGCCATTCGCCGGTCCGCCGCGGAAATCATCTCGTGCATTGCGGCCCAATTGGTCGGAATATCCGTAAAGTCGGGCGTGAACGCGCCGCCCGCGAGCTGATCGAGCGCATAGCCGCTGTGCATCCAGCAGGCGCGTATATGCCAGGGTAGCGGCCACATATCCTCCGCCAATCGGGCGTCGAGCAGTTCGGCATCGGAGCATGAACCGTCCGCGGCGAAGGCCTCGGCCTTGTCGACCAAGCCGGGAAGTGCCCCCAGCAGTTGGCGGATGGTGGGTACGAAAGCGGCGTAGAGGTCGAAAGCCATTAGGCACTCCGGTTATGAAAAGGGCCCGCCAGTTCAAACCGGCGGGCCCGATGGAAATCGCTTTTAGCGGACGCGTGGTCCGCCGAACGGAAGCGGCGGAGGAGGACGGCGCGCGCCGCGCGGCAACTGGGCCTGATAGGCCCTCCCGCAGTGCTCGACGCAATAGGGAAAGCCGGGGTTCACCGCCTCGCCGCAAAAATGGAAGTCCGGTTCGCCGGGATGGCCCATCGGCCACCGGCAGACCTTGTCTGACAGATCGAGCAGGCTGGTTTTGTCAGCGATGGAGGGATCGGGCTTGGCCGGAACCAGCCTGCGCGGCGGCGCAGGTGGAATAGGTGGCTGCTGGTCGCCTGGCCCCTGCCTCAGGAATCCGCCAGGGCCGACCGAAACGATCTTCGGGAGGTCGGGCGACCGGTTGGGCAACGGCTGCGAAGGATTGGCGCTGTCCGGCCTCGCCGCTGGCGGAGCGGCCGCCGGAGCGGCAGGTGCAGCAGCAGGGGCGGGCGCAGGGCGCGGGGCAACCTTCTTGGTCACCGGCTTGGGCGTGGGCTTCGGCTTCGGCGCAGCTTTCTTTTTCTCGGCCGCCTTGACCGGTGAGGGGCGCGACTTGAGACCCAGCCTGTGAGCCTTTCCGATCACCGCATTGCGGCTCACACCGCCCAGTTCCTCGGCAATCTGGCTGGCGGTCGAACCGCCTTCCCACATCTTCTTCAGCGTCGCGATCCGTTCGTCGGTCCAGCTCATTACGAAATCCGTATCCTTCGTGTTCCCGCCTGCATCTTGCCAGCGGAAGTGCTTGGCCCTAGGCGCACGCCCATGGCCGATCAAGTCCAACCCGTTCCCGCTTCCTCTCAGAGCAGTGACGATGCCTCGTTCACGGAAAATCCGGGCAAGGGGAGGGGCAGTTTCCCGAAGCGGGGGGAACCCGTGATTACCGGGATCAACCGCGTGGGTTTATGGAGCCTCTATATTAAGGAGGTTCGCCGGTTTCTCAAGGTCCAGACGCAGACGATCTGGGCCCCTGCCGTCACGACACTGCTTTTTCTGGTCATTTTCACGGTCGCTTTGGGCCGAGAAGGACGAGAGATCCTGGGAGTCAATTTCGCCACCTTCGTCGCGCCCGGGTTGATCGTGATGGGCATGATGCAGAACGCCTTTGCAAATTCCAGCTTTTCGCTGCTGTCGGGCAAGATTCAGGGCACAATCATCGACCTGCTCATGCCGCCCCTGTCGACTGGCGAGTTGATGACGGGGATCGTCACAGCCGCAGTTACCAGGGCCGTCGCAGTGGGTGCAGCCGTGGCGCTGGCCATGGCGTTCTATCCAGGGGTGGATTTGTCGCTGGCGCATCCATGGGCGGTCGCGTGGTTCGGGCTGATGGGCGCGATCATGCTGGCGCTGATGGGGCTTCTTGCGTCGATCTGGGCGGAAAAGTTCGATCACAACGCCGCCGTGACCAATTTCGTGATAGCACCGCTGAGCTTGTTGTCGGGTACGTTCTACGTGATCGACAACCTCGCTCCCACGTTCCAGATCATCAGCCGCTTCAATCCCTTCTTCTATGTCATAAGCGGCTTTCGCTTCGGTTTTCTCGGCCAGAGCGACATTGGCGATACCAACTCGGCCCTAGTGCAGAGCGCGATCGGGCTCGGTGTCTTCAATCTGGCCTTCGCCTTCCTGGTCTATCGGATACTCGCTTCCGGTTGGAAAATCCGTAGCTGACCGGTCTTTTCTTGTACGGGACCATTCGCTAAACGTCTGTCCCAGACCGGTTACGGGGCCGTAGCTCAGTTGGGAGAGCGCGTCGTTCGCAATGACGAGGTCAGCGGTTCGATCCCGCTCGGCTCCACCAGGTTTCTCGGAACAGGTTTCTGCGCTACTTCCTCATGATGTCCTCATCGCAGCCGCTGGTGGCGGAAGCGTTCAAGGACTGACTCGACCGTTGCTGGGTCAACCGGTTCAGCCGTTGAGTCGTGCCTTGATGGCATGGGACAATTCACGCAGGCGCGCGGCGTTGTAACCGAGGTCCGACAGGCCGACGCGGCTTACCGAGCGCAGGTCGATGACGCCGTCTCCGATTCTGGCCACCACGTCGTCCTTGAAGCCGAAAGCGAAGGTTTCTGCTGTTCCTTCGATCGTGCCTGCCTGTACGTCGCTGCGGATGTCCGCCAAGCCAATGTCGCTCATAGCTGCCGCAACGAGCGCCATCGCCTGGTCGCGGGGAATGTCGAACGGGATAGGCCGGAGTTCGGGAAAGCTCTCCGCAATCACTTGCGCGTGGCTTTTTCCGGCCAGTGGACTGTCGGCGAGTGCCTTCTTCCACGGCTCCAGCTGACCAAGCGGCGCCTGGTAATCGTTGAGCGGGTTCGCCCCGATTTCTTCCCGCTTGGCTATTGTGGCCGCGGAAAACGAGGGCGGGTTCAAAGTATCGGTGGCGACATCGTGGATCGGCGGCACGCTCGCGGCCTGGCTCGCCACCGAGACGAGGCCGGCCATCAGCGCCGCGGGAATGGCGAGTGCGAAGGCCGCTTTCCACCACTGATTTCGCGGACCCTTCCAGAGTACCAGCACGAGCGCGATCAGAGCTATCAGAGCAGTCGCGCCGATAAAAATGGGACCGATCGTGCGGACCATGGTGCCCAGCCCGGTCTGCCAGTCGATCACGCCGAATTTGGGTCCAAAGACCGCAACCGCAAACCAGAGAAGCAGTGCAAGAGCTAGCCACAAGGCATACTTCGGCAGATTCGCAATCACGCGCTGTCTCCTCTCAACCTCTTCCACGATAGGACGAGACGCCCTGCTCGGGAACCCATAGCCCTTCCGGCACGCCGCCACTCTGCCAGAACACGTCGATCGGAATGCCTCCGCGCGGATACCAGTAGCCGCCGATACGCAGCCATTTCGGCTGCATTTCCTCGAACAATCGCTGGCCGATGCCCACAGTCACGTCCTCGTGAAATCCGCAATGATTGCGGAAGGAGCCCAGGAAAAGCTTGAGACTTTTCGATTCGACGATTGTTTCACCGGGGGCATAGTCGATCACCAGATGCGCGAAGTCCGGCTGGCCGGTCACCGGGCACAAAGAGGTGAATTCGGGTGCGGCGAAGCGGACCATGTAGAGTTGACCCGAACGGGGGTTCGGCACGTAGTCGAGTTCGGCCTCCTCGGGCGAGGTGGGAAGAGGGCTGTTTTCGCCGAGGAACCTGGGTGTCACTGTGTCGCTCATGTCGCGCATCTGCCGCGAATGGAGCATAGGCGCAAGGCAGGGCTTGGAACTGATTGCTTCAGTGCCTATTCAGCGCGCCGATCCGATCAGGCCCCTTTGTCCATGCACATCCGTTTTCGCCTTCCCTTCGTTGCGCTCGTCCTCGCTGCGCCTGCCGGCCTGTCGGCACAAAGCGCGCAGGACTTCCAGTTGCCGCCGAATCCTAGTCCGACGGCAAGCCCGCGCGCGCAGGGTCCGGTCGATACCGAAAGCGGCAATCTGCCGGTAGCGCCGCGTGTAATCGGTACACCCACGCCTTCGCCGACTCCAACGGCACGGTCGACGGCTGCCGTACCCACTCTGCCGAGTCCGACGCCGACACCGGTGCCGACGAGGAATACCGCCGCCACCACTGCTACTCCCGCAGACCGTTCAGCGAGCACGTCGCGCCCTCAACCTAGTGCACTGCCTACCGCGCAAGAGCGCCTGCCGCTCGAACCGGGTGAAACTGCACCGATCGTGCCCGCACCCATTCCGACGGATGCGCCCGAAGAGCGAGAGAGTGTCGATCCCGCTAATGGAACGGCAACCAATGCTGCTTCCGTTGCCGAGTCTTCGGATGCAGGCATCAACTGGATATGGCCTGCAGTCGGCGGCGGATTGCTGGCCTTGCTCGGTATCGGCTATTTCCTTTCGCAACGTCGCCGCAAAGCTCCTCCACCGGAGATCGAGAAGCCCGTCGTCGGGAGCGGCGGCGGTCTGGCCGCGCCCACCGATCTTCAGATCCGAGCTGAGGCAATCAAGCTCACCCGGTCTGTGATGAACGCAACGCTGCATTATCGTGTGTCGTTGATGAACCGTTCCACAAAGGCGCTTTCCAATGTCGAATTCGGAGCGGACATCGTTTCAGCGCATGGCGGCGTGCCGGTCGAGCAGCAGGTTGCCAGTACTTCGCAGCGGCTGGAAAAGCGCCATACTTTCGATCGTATCGCCCCGGGCCAGAGCGTGCGCTATGACGGCCAGATCACCATCCCGTTGTCTCAGGCGCGCGTCATCCGGCAGGGCAAGGCTGCACTTTTCGTTCCGCTGCTGAGGGTCCGCCTTGATGGAGCCAGTGCAGAGCCTCTGGTCAAGACGTTCGTAGTTGGGCTCGGGATACCCGGTGGCGGGCGCGTCACACCCTTTCGCATCGACGAAGGACCTCGCAGCTACGAACCGATTGCCGCACGCGCGCTGGACTGAATCGACACCTCGGCTGGCGACCGCTAGCAAGCCGGGATGGAAATGCTTGTTTCGACCGAATGGCTTGCAGCCCGCCTGGGCTCGGACGATCTCGTAGTACTCGATGCGTCGATGCATCTGCCCGACACGGGACGCGATGCGGCGAGCGAGTTTGGGGAAGGTCATATCCCCGGGGCACGGTTTCTCGATCTCGCCAGCTTTATCGATACCGGTTCGGCAGTACCCAAGGCCGTGCCGACGGCGGCGCAATTTGCCGAGCGAATGGGCAAACTGGGTATCGCCCCCGGGAGCCGTATCGTGCTCTATGATGACAGCGCGATCAAATCCTCCGCGCGGGCTTGGTTCATCCTGGACCGCTATGGCGAGGAGAAGGTAGCCATCCTTGACGGCGGACTGGCCAAATGGAGAGATGAAGGGCGCGAACTATCGCAGCGAAAAGTCGGCCATGCACCCCGTCACCGGGAAGAGCCGGTGTCGCGCCGCGAAGTCAGGACCAGGGATGAAATGCTCGACAATATTTCCGACGGTGCCTGGCAAGTGATCGACGCACGCGATGCCGGTCGGTTCGAAGGACGCGAAGGTAGCGGGTCGCAGGGGCATATCCCGGGTTCGAGGAGCCTGCACTTCACGAGGCTGATTAATGAGGACGGAACCTATAAGAATATCGAAGCGATTCGCCGGGAATTCGAGGAGGCTGGCATCGATCTTGACGGGCCGATCGTGACCAGTTGCAACAGCGGAATGACGGCGAGCGTACTGCTGTTCGGGCTCGAACTAATCGGTAAGGAGGGTGCCGCGCTATACGATGGCAGCTGGATGGAATGGGGTGCCGACCCGGATACGCCCAAGGAACTCGGAAAGGCGAACTGACCATGGCGGGGGGCGGCAAGAAAGAGCAATCGCTGGCAACGCGTCTCGTGACGGGCGGGCGCTCCGGTGACTTCGCAGAACACGTGGTCAACCCACCCGTGTGGCGCGCGAGCACGCATTTATATCCCGATTGCGCCGCCTTGCGAGATGGTGTGAAGACCAATGAAGATGGACGTTTCTTTTACGGTCGTCGCGGCGCGCCTACGCAATGGGCGCTGGCCGAGGCGCTGACGGAGCTGGAGCCTGGCGCTCAAGGTACTGTACTCTATCCGAGCGGAGTGGCGGCGATCGTCGCTGCACTTCTGACGGTTTTACGCAGCGGCGACGTGTTGCTCGTAGCAGACAACGCCTACGATCCCACCCGGAACACCGCGATGGGGATGCTGAAGCGGTATGGCATCGAGTATCGTTTCTTCGATCCTCTGGACGTAGAGGCTTATGAGCGGGCGTTTTGCGAACGAACCAAGGCAGTCATGCTGGAAAGCCCCGGCAGCCTAACCATGGAAGTCTGCGACATTCCTGCGTTAACGGCGATAGCTCGCCATAGAGGGGCAGTGAGCCTCTTCGACAACACCTGGGCGACTGCGTTGGGCTTTGCCGCGCTGGAACACGGCTGCGATATTACCATAACCTCGCTCACCAAGCATATCGGCGGTCATTCGGATCTCATGATGGGTGCCGCCAGTGCCGGTGAGCGCTGGCACCGCCGACTACGGCAGACGGCCCAGCAACTCGGACACGTCGTTTCCCCTGACGATGCGGCGCTGGCACTGAGGGGGCTCAGAACTATGGGCGTGCGCCTGCAGCACGAAACGACTAGCGCCCTGCGCATTGCGCAGTGGCTCGCAGAGCGCGACGAGGTGGCCCATGTTCTTTGCCCCATGCTGCCTGGCGCGCCCGGGCATGAATTCTGGAAGCGCGATTTCGCCGGAGGCTGCGGCTTGTTCAGCTTCGTCCTCAAGGGGCGCGACGATGCTGCGCGTTGCAGTTTGATCGATGCGTTGAACCTGTTCGGTATTGGCTATAGCTGGGGCGGCTTCGAAAGCCTGGCTCTACCTTTCGATGTCGGCCCGGTACGTTCGCAGATGGCATGGCCCAAAGAGGGATGGGGGCTTGAGGATAGGCTCGGTATTCGCTTATCCATCGGGCTCGAAGATACGGACGATCTTATCGCCGACCTCAAACAGGCCTTCACGGCAATGGATCAAGGATAGACGTGCAGGGCGAAACTTCACCAGCAGAGGCTCCAGGTTCCGAGGCGACTCCGGTCGAACAAGCATGGAGGCTTGCGGAAGACGCGCCCGAAGAAAGCAGCGTCGCGGCTGCCGAGGACTTCAGGGAAGCGGTCAGCAGCCAAAACGAAACGGTCGGTTCGCTGCTGGATACGCTGGATGCTGTCGCACTCAGCCTCGGTGACATGCGGATTTCGCTGTTCGACATAGTGATCGTTGCCGCCATCCTGTTCGGTGTCATATTCTTTGCTTGGTTCGCGAGCCGGCTTGCGCGCCGCGGGGTGCGGCGTTTTACCAAGCTGGACGAAACCCAGCAGTTATTGGCCGAAAAGATCCTCACCATCGTCGTCTGGTCGGCTGCCTTCTTCCTGGGTATCGACCTGCTGGGCATCGATTTGACGGCCCTTGCCGTGTTCTCCGGCGCATTCGGCCTCGCCATCGGTTTCGGTCTTCAGAAGACCTTCGGCAACCTGATAGCGGGAATCATCCTGCTGATGGACAAATCGATCAAGCCGGGGGACGTGATTGCCGTCACCGACATGGCCGGAAACGAGACGTTCGGGCAAATCCGGAAGATCGGCGTTCGAGCCGTCTCCATCACTACGCGTGATCAGCGCGAGTATCTGATTCCCAACGAAAACCTGATGATCAACCAGGTGGAGAACTGGTCCTACTCCTCCAAGAACGTGCGCATGCAGGTGCCGGTCGGGGTGAGCTACGAAGCGGATATGCATCTGGCCGAGGAGCTGATGCTCGAAGCTGCGAAAAGCTGCGAGCGCGTGCTCAAGGCACCACCGCCGACAGTCTGGATGAGCGAATACGGCGACAATTCCGTCAATTTCATGATCCATTGCTGGATTCGCGATCCGGAAGACGGCGTCGGCAATGTACGTAGTGCAGTGCTGAAGCAACTATGGTGGCTGTTCAAGGAGCACGGGGTCGAAATTCCCTTCCCGCAGCGCGACATCCATATCCGCTCGAGCGACCAGCTGGAGAGGTGGTTCGAGGCCATGTCCCGGCAAAAGGGCGAGACGCGAGACTAGCTTCAATTCGCCCCACATCGGGGATCGACACTAAAGCTCAGCTTCCGGCTTGCGCAGCGGCGATTTTGAAATATCGCCTTTCATGCGTGACAGCTTCGATTTCAAAATTCGATCTTCCGCCCCGGCTACTCATTCTGCTTGGCGCAATCGCGTGCCAGTCCGCAATTTGCAGACATGGCAAAGGATGGAACCATCTATCTCGTCGGTGCAGGACCGGGCGATCCCGATCTTCTTACCTTGCGCGCTGCTCGGCTTATCGAAGCTGCGAGCGTCATCGTCCATGACGGGCTTGTCGATCCTGCGATTCTCAGGCTTGCACATCCGCAGGCAAAACTGATTTCGGTGGCGAAGCAGC
The DNA here is from genome assembly GCF_056857815.1 of Qipengyuania sp. B-5. Classification (NCBI taxonomy): domain Bacteria; kingdom Pseudomonadati; phylum Pseudomonadota; class Alphaproteobacteria; order Sphingomonadales; family Erythrobacteraceae; genus Qipengyuania; species Qipengyuania sp. B-5. Next base: position 71,267 of record NZ_JBSXNU010000050.1, read on the forward strand.
GTTCGAAGCACACGCTTCCGCAAGATGAAATCAACCGCCTCCTGATTGCGATTGCCCGCAATGGACAGGACGTTGTGCGCCTGAAGGGCGGCGATCCATTCATATTCGGACGTGGCGGAGAGGAAGCAGAGGCCGCTCATGCAGCGGGCGTATCGGTGGAGGTGGTCCCCGGTATCAGTGCAGCGAACGGCGCCGCTGCGGCCGCACAGATTTCGCTGACCCATCGCGATGCCGCTTCGATCGTCAGTTACGTGGCAGGCCAGTGCAAAGGCCTGGCCGAGCAGAACTGGGCGGGGCTTGCCGGCAAGGGGCGAACCCTGGTCATCTATATGGGCGTGAAAACCGCGCCGCAGATTGCCGAAAAACTGATGTCGGATGGGTTATCCCCTTCGATGCCGGTGGCCGTGATCGAGAACGGGGCAAGGCCGACCATGCGCGTATTGCGGAGCTCTCTGGCCGGTCTCCCCGATCTGGTGGAACATCAGAATGTGATCAGTCCCGCATTGATAGTGATCGGAGAAGTGACCGCACGCGACAGCGCGCTGGCCGTCGTTGTCGAGGAGGCTGTGGCATGAGGATTTTGACCGGCAACGATCTGAAAAGCGGTGAGGTGATCTGGTGGACCGGTAGCGACTGGTCGCTTCATGTGGAGGACGCCGCCGATGTTAGCGGCAGCGAGGAGGAAATCGCCCGGCGGGAGGAAGCCGCACGCCGAGTCAACGCGTCCTATGCGATCGACGCCGAGCTGCATGCAGGCAGCCCACGCCCGGCGCATATCAAGGACCGCATTCGTGCACTGGGGCCTACGGTGCGTCCCGACCTCACTCTCAAACCTGCCGATCCCGATATCGGCAACTGGGTGATCTGATGTATCTTTATGACCAATACGACCAGGCCATGGTTGATGCTCGTGTCGAGGAGTTCCGCGATCAGGCACGCCGTCGGCTGGAAGGCAAACTGACCGAGGATCAGTTCAAACCATTGCGGCTGATGAACGGCCTCTATCTGCAATTGCACGCCTATATGCTGCGCGTCGCAATCCCCTACGGCACGCTTAACAGCCGCCAGATGCATGCGCTGGCTGACATTGCCGACAAGTACGACCGCGGGTACGGCCACTTCACCACGCGGCAGAACATCCAGTACAACTGGATCAAGCTGCAAGACGCTGCAGATATCCTGGCGGACCTCGCCAAGGTCGAGATGCACGCCATCCAGACAAGTGGCAACTGCATTCGCAACATAAGTTCGGACCATTTCGCAGGTGCCGCGGCAGACGAACTGGTCGATCCGCGCCCCTATGCCGAGCTATTGCGCCAGTGGTCGAGCTTCCACCCTGAATTCAGCTACTTACCGCGCAAGTTCAAGATTGCTGTGATTGCCAGCGATACCGATCGCGCCGCAATGCGTCTGCACGATATCGGTATCCAGATTGTCGAACAGGACGGCGAGCTCGGCGCCGCATTCTATGTTGGGGGCGGGATGGGCCGGACTCCGATGATTGCGCCTTGTATCAAGGAGTTTGTCCCGCTCGACCGGCTGGTGACCTATGCCGAAGCCTGCCTGCGGGTTTATAACCGTGAAGGCCGGCGCGACAACAAGTACAAGGCGAGGATCAAGATCCTCGTCCATGAGATGGGCGCGGAGGAATACGCCAAGGCAGTCGATGCCGAATTCGAGCATATGCTGAACGAGGGCATCGAACCGCCTTTCGCTGAGTTGGAACGCATCCGCACTTTCTTCGAGGACCCTGCCTTCGATCAGAGCGCAAGCGAAGATATCGACCGTTCCGATCCGGATTTTGCGCTTTGGGTGGATCGCAATACGGTGGCCCATAAGGTACCGGGCTATGTCTCTGCAGTGATCAGCCTCAAGCCGGTCGGCGGCATTCCGGGGGATGCGACGTCCGAGCAGATGCGGCTGATGGCCGAACTCGCGAAGCAATACAGCTTCGACGAATTGCGCGTCATGCATACGCAGAACATCGTTCTGCCGCATGTCCGCAAGTCAGATCTCCACGTGCTGTGGACTGCGCTGGAAGCTGCTGGTCTGGGTAGCCCGAATCTCGATACTGTCGAGGACATTATTGCCTGCCCGGGTCTCGACTATTGCAGCCTCGCCAATGCCCGCTCGATCCCGGTGGCGCAGAAGATTTCGGAGCGTTTTTCCGCCAACGGCAAGACCGAGGCTCTGGGCCAGCTCAAGCTCAAGATTTCCGGCTGCATCAACGCGTGCGGTCATCACCATGCAGGCCACATCGGCATCCTCGGCGTCGATCGGAAAGGCGTCGAGAACTACCAGTTGCTCCTCGGCGGAAGCGAGGCGGAAGATGTCAGCCTGGCCAAGATTACCGGTCCGGGCTTCGATGAAGCGGGCATAGTAGATGCGGTCGAGACTGCAGCCGATGTCTATCTGCGCGAACGCGAGGACGGCGAACGCTTCCTCGATACCTACCGCCGTATCGGCATGACCCCCTTCAAGGAGGCGCTTTATGGCTGACCTTTCGTCCGAAAACGACCGTCTGATCCGCTATCGCAAGGACGATCCAGTCGATCATGCGGCAGTGACTGTCGATTCCTTCCTCGACCAGTCTTCGGCCAGCGCAGTCCGGGTCGAGCCGGGTGATGATGCGCGCGAATTGATCCCCCATCTCGGACGCCTCGCTCTCGTCGAAGTCAACTTCCCCTCTTTCGGCGATGGGCGGGGCTACTCCTCGGCAAGATTGCTGCGCGAAGCTGGTTACGAAGGCGAATTGCGAGCAGTCGGCGACGTGCTGGTCGACCAGGTTGCCTATATGCGCCGCTGCGGCTTCGATGCTTTCGATCCGGACGCGCCGCTCGATCAAAGTGATGTCGAGGCCGCGCTATCGCGCTGGCCCGAGGTCTATCAATCGGCTGCCGACGCATCCACGCCGATCTGGAACAAGAGGCACGGGTGAACGAACTGCGCGCGATAGACCGGATCGACACCGGGCCGCGATTCACGGAGCAGGATGCCATCCGGCTCAATCGCATGTTCCGCGGAAGCGATACGGACGAGTGGCTTGGTGCGGTACTGGAGGGCAACCTCGTCGGTGACATCGCCATCGTCTCCAGTTTCGGTGCCGAAAGTGCCGTACTGCTCCATCTGGTATCGCAAATCGATGCTTCGGTGCCGGTGCTTTTCCTCGAAACAGGCAAGCACTTTCCTGAAACTCTCGCCTATCGCGACCTGTTGGTCACGCGGCTCGACCTGAATCTCGTCAATGTCTATCCTGACTTGGAAGATTTGCAGGCGCGCGACGAAAGTGGTCTGCGCTGGTCCTATGACCCCGACGGTTGCTGCGAGCTGCGCAAGGTCCGTCCTCTCGAGAAAGCATTATCCGGTTTCGATGCCAGCTTGACCGGGCGCAAGGCCTTTCAGTCTTCGACCCGCGCAAACCTGCCGCGCTTCGAAATCGATACGTCGGATGCGCAAGGGCGGTTCAAGATCAATCCGCTGATCGACTGGGATGCCGATCGCATCGCCGCCTATTTTGAAGAGCACGACCTGCCGCGCCACCCTCTGGTCGATCGCGGCTTCACTTCTATCGGCTGTTCACCTTGCACGCGCGCCGTCGCCCCAGGGGAAGATCCCCGCGCCGGTCGCTGGGCGGGCTGGGACAAGGTCGAATGCGGTATCCACAAACCGGGCGAAGAGCCGTTCCTGTAGCGGGAGATCAAGGGCACCGGGCAGCTTTGGCGCTCCCCGTTTAGAGCCAGCCCTCGTCTCTGTACCAGCGCGCGGTGGATGCCAGGCCTTCGGGACCGTCGATGCGCGGCGTCCAGATATCAGCTGGAACGGCGCGTTCCGGGCGGCAAACCCAGTCGGGATGGACGATGTATCCGACCCTGTCGGGAGTGAGCTTGGCCCGGCTCCCCCGGATCAGACGATCCGAGCGGGCGGCAAGCGCGAGCAGCACCTTGGGTAGGTGCGGAGCAAGGACCTTCTTCCCCACGGCGTTGCCAATCAGCTTTGCCAGCTCCCCGTGTTCATAGCCGCCGCTGCGTCCGTCGTCCGGTTCCAGTGTGGCACCCGTAGCGACCCCATCAAGGGCGAGCGCAAGCAGGCATTCTGCAAGATCGTCGACATGAATGAGCGACGTGTGACCCCTGGGCGGTACCGGTACGATGCCGTATTTGGCCGTACGGAACAGCTCGAACATATCCTTGTCGCGCGGGCCATAAACCGCGGGGGGGCGCACGATGGTCCAATCGAGTCCGCTGGTTTCGACATAGGCTTCCGCTTTCGCCTTAGATGCGCCGTAGAGCGACAGCTTCGGTTCTCGTGCAGACAGCGAAGAGGTGAAAATGAAGCGCTTCATCGGGCTGGAACGCAGGGTGTTCAGCAGCGCAGTCGTACCTTCCACATTGGCGATCTCGAATTCTCGCGGGTCGGAGGTATTTGTCAGTCCGGCGACATGGACGACGCTGTCTGCGCCTTCGACCAGTCGCGCCAGCGATGCATTATCGGACAGACTTCCTTCGATCCATGTCACTCCTGCGCGCGGCTCTTGCGCGCGGCGGGTCAGCGCCCGCACCTCCACACCCTGACGCGCTGCGGCATCGAGCACGGCCTGACCGACGAAGCCCGTCGCCCCGGTCAGGGCAATAATCATCCGCGCACCATATGATCGCGGTGGACGATCGCCGCACGCGGTGCGTAGCCAAGCCTCTCGGCCTGTTCTTCCTCGCGAAGGCCCAGAATGGCACGGCATTCGGCGGCAGTATATTCGACGAGACCCTGGCCGAGCCGTTCGCCCTTGGCACCGAAGATCGCGACGAGGTCGCCGCGCCGGAAGTCGCCTTCCACATCGGTCAGGCCCGCAGCGAGCAGGCTGGCGCCATTCGCCAGCGCCTTGGTGCAGCCCTCATCTACGCTGAGCACACCGGCAGGGGCCAGCCGCCCCGACAGCCATGCCTTGCGCGCGTTCTCGTCACCCTGCGGAAGGAACAGCGTTCCGCGGTTGGCATTCACCGCCTTGGTTATAGGCGCATCGTGCTTGCCGTTGATGATGGCAAGCGCAATCCCGGCTCGCTCGGCAATTCGCGCTGCCTGCAGCTTGGCCAGCATGCCACCCGAGCCCAGGCCCGACGAGGATTCCCTTGTCGCCATGGCGATGATTTCGGGAGGGACACCCTCGACGGTGGCGACGAGTTCTGCACCCGGCTCCTTCGGATCACGATCATATAGGCCGTCTACGTCGGAAAGGAGCAGCACTGCATCGGCCTGAGCTGCCTGAGCAACGCGCGCCGCCAGGCGATCATTGTCTCCGAATCGAATTTCTTCCGTGGCGACGCTGTCGTTCTCGTTGACCACAGGGATCGCTCCCGCCTCGATCAAGCGGTCCAGCGTTGCCGAAGCGTTGAGATAGCGCCGACGGTCTTCGAGATCGCCAAGTGTCACCAGCATCTGGGCTGCGACGATATCGTGCTTGCCGAACATTTCGGACCACAGACGCGCCAATTCGACTTGCCCTACAGAGGCCGCGGCCTGTGCATCGGCGAGGCTACCTCGCCCGCCTTTCGTCAGGCCAAGCCTGGCAGCGCCAAGAGCGATTGCGCCCGAGGACACCACGATCACTTGCGTCCCGCGCTTCCTCAGGTCGGCAATTTCTCCGGCAAGCGTCGCCAGCCAGCCCGACCGCGCCTCACCTCCTCCGATCAGCAACGCCGAGCCGACCTTGATCACGAGACGCTTTGTCCCGACGAGTCCGGAGAGTGTCTCTATTGTCATGCGGTCAGATGGGCGACCAGTCAGGAGCTTCGTCCTCGTCTTCGACTTCTTCCGCGTGGGTTTCGGTCGAAGTGCGGTCGGGAAGATAGCTTAGAATTGCATCGAGCAACTCCTCGATGCCCGAGCCCGTGGCTCCCGATATGGAGAAGACCTTTTCCGCCCCTGCTTCCAGCAATTCGTCGGCGAAGGCCTTGCCCAGTTCCTCGTCGGCAAGGTCGAGCTTGTTGAGCGCGACCAGTTGCGGCTTGTCGAGAAGTCCCGCGCCGTAAGCTTCCAGTTCGGAATTGACCGTACGATACGCGTCGGCCGGATTGTCGCCCGCGATATCGATCAGGTGGATCAGGACACGGCAGCGTTCGATATGGCCAAGGAAACGGTCACCGATACCTGCGCCTTCTGCCGCGCCTTCGATCAGGCCTGGAATATCGGCGAGCACGAATTCGCGGCCCTTGTGGCGCACTACGCCCAGCTTGGGCACCAAGGTAGTGAATGCATAATCACCCACCTTGGCCTTGGTATTCGTCACCTGGTTGATGAAGGTACTCTTGCCTGCATTGGGCAGTCCCAGCAGCCCCACATCCGCCAGCAGCTTGAGCCGCAGCCAGACCCACATTTCCTCGCCCGGAACGCCTGGCTGGTGCTGGCGAGGGGCACGGTTTGTGCTGCTCTTGTAGCTGGCGTTGCCGCGGCCGCCCATGCCGCCTTCGAGGAAGACAACTTCCTGCCCGACTTCGGTAAAATCGGCGAGGATTTCTTCCTTGTCCTCGGATAGGACCTGCGTGCCGACCGGCACTTCGATAACGAGATCGGGCGCGCCTGCGCCGGTACGGTCACGGCCCATGCCGTGCTTTCCACGCTGCGCCTTGAAATGCTGCGAATAGCGGAAATCGATCAGCGTATTGAGGCCCTGAACGGCGCGAAATACAATGTCACCGCCCTTGCCGCCATTGCCGCCGTCCGGGCCACCGTATTCAATATACTTCTCACGCCGGAAGCTGACGGCGCCGGGGCCGCCTCCGCCGGACTTGAGGTAGATTTTTGCCTGGTCGAGGAAGTGCATGGAGTGCGCCCTAATCGCTTTTTCGGCGGAAGGCGAGCGATCCGGGATCGACTGTGAGAGACACCCCAGTGGAGCATCTGTCAGCAACCTCGTATTCTTGACATGAGCCCTATTTGTTCTCACAAAGTTCCAGACCTTATCACAAGGAACTCGATTCGATGCAGGCCGATTTCAGCTATGAGCCCGTTTTTGACAGCGCCGGTTTCCAGCTCGCGATAACGATTCTGGCCGATCGGGACACGGTAAGGGGGCAGTTGCGCGAAGATGCCGAAGCTGCCGGATTCCGGATTCTGGAATGCTGCAGCCTCGATGAGTTCGCGTCTGGTGCGTCAGGTGCACTTGGCGATCTGGTGCTGGTGGATTGCGCAGAGGCGGATGCTGCCGCCGTCGCGCTGCTTTCGCGGCTCGATATGCGTGCGGGCAAATCGGGTGCGCACATCGTCGTATCGACCACGATGACATCGCTTGATGCCGTATTCGGCTGTTTCGCCATGTCGGGCGCACAGATACTTGTCGATCCCTGCCGTGCGGAAAGGGTAATCGCGATTGGTCGCGTACTTGCCCATGTACCCAATTTGCGGCTGCGCGAACTGGCCGAGGAAGACCGGCTGATGCTCCTCCGCCTGACCGAACAGGTGAGCAAGATTGCCGAACGGCTCGAAAGTCTGTCACCGGGCCAGCGAGAGGGGGGTGGGCCATTCCGGTTCGAATCGCCAACCCAGGCTTTCGCGCAGCAGGGAGAAGAATATTCCGCGTCGCGTGAAAAGCCTCCCCGCCTCCCGCCTGGGGATCGTATTCGCAGGATAATCCAGTCGCGACAGGCACGGGCAAAGTTTTTCGATGCCGAACTGTTTGCCGACCCGGCCTGGGACATTCTGCTCGACCTTGCGGCTGCGAAGTCGGAACGGCGCAGAGTCAGCGTCACTTCGCTCTGCATCGCGGCGGGGGTGCCGGCGACCACGGGTTTGCGCTGGATCAGCCAGATGGTCGATGCCGGCTTGCTGGTGCGTATTCCCGATCCGCATGATCGTCGTCGTGCTCACATCGCTCTGGATGATACCACAGCCGATGCCATGGCGCGTTACTTCGAAGCAGTCGGAATTACGGCGGACGAGTTGCTGGCGGTCTAGATCGACCGGCGAAGGACCACGGTCAGGCCGCTTGTCGGCTCTTCGTCGGGCAAGGGGTACCGCCGGGCATCGGCACGGGCTCGCACGAGAATGGCTTCCGGAATTGCCGGGTCGTGAAGTACTGTGTCCGCTCTGCCCAGTAGTCGAGCCTGCCTCAGGGTCAGGTCGTCCGGGTCGTCGCTCGTCAGGACGAACTCGAAAACCGACGTTTCGCCTTCCATCGTACCGGTTTCTATCCACGTATCGATACGCGACGCGGACTCTGCCTGGAGCACATCGAGCGGGCCTCCTTCTTCGAGGGCCCGGTCCAGCGCGCTGCGCCGCATGTCGGCATCGGGCCATCGCGCACGCAGTTTTTCGCGTATAGAGGAAAGCCCGCTTGCAAGATTTCCGATGGACTGAGGGATAAGCCTCTCGAGCCGCAGCCGGAGATGCTTTGCCAATCCGGCCGAAGCTCCGCCCGTGCTGATAGCGACGAGCACCGGTTCGCGGTCCAGTATGCTGGGCAGCGTGAAGTCGCACAATTCCGGACGGTCGGCGACATTGACCAGCAGCCCCGCGCGTTTCAGGCGCAGGGCCGCAGCCTCTGCCGCCCGCTTGTCCTCCAATGCCACGAAGGCAAGCTTCGCGTGGTGTGCCTCGGTTTCTGCGCAAACGATCCCGCCTGCACGTTCCACCAGGCGAGCTTTTGCTGCAGCCATCCCGCCCGAGCCGACGACGACAACCCGCTCGCCCGCAATCCGGTGGTACAGCGGCAGCGAATGCATCAGCTTTCCAGCCAGTCGGGCACGCGTTCGGCGTCCATGATCGCATCTGCCGGGATGCGGTCGGCAACGATGGCATGACGGTCGCCGTCCACCAGGACCTCGGCCACGAACCCTCGGGAATTGTAGCTGGACGCCATGGTCGCGCCATACGCGCCCGCGGTGCGGAAAATGGCAAGATCGCCCGGTATCAGCGCATCGCATTCGCGGTCCATCGCGAATGTGTCGCCGGTCTCGCAGATTGGGCCGACGATATGCGCTATCGTTTTCTCGCCGGTCGGCTGCACTGCTTCGAAATCGTGCCACGCGCCATACATGGCTGGGCGTGCCAGATCGTTCATCGCGGCATCGACTACGACGAACGGCCGCTCGATCCCGCGTTTCACGCGCACGACTCGCGTCAGCAACACGCCGGCATTTCCGGCGATTACACGGCCGGGCTCGAACATCAGGCGCACGTCCCAGTCCTTGGTGACCCGTGCCACCATGGCGCCATATTCGGCAGGGGCGGGAAGCTCTTCGCCCGCCTTGTATGGCACACCGAGCCCTCCGCCGAGATCGGCATGGGTCACGCTGCATCCCGCATTGCGCAATTCGGCAATCAGCGCGCCGACCTTGCCGAAGGCCGTTTCCAGCGGTTCGAGATCGGCCAGCTGGCTGCCGATATGAACCGCGATGCCGCGCATATCGAGCCCGTCTTCCTTTGCCAGAGCGGTGTAGATTTCCGTGGCCCGATCAAGCGGAACGCCGAACTTGTTTTCGCGCTTGCCGGTCGAAATCTTTTCATGCGTGCGCGCATCGACATCGGGATTTACCCGCAGGGCGCAGGCCGCCTGCTTGCCGAAGCGACGGGCGATGGCGGCGAGTTCGTAGCCCTCTTCCTCGCTCTCTATGTTGAACTGGCCGATCTCCTGTTCGAGACCTTGCTGGAGTTCCGCATGGGTCTTTCCGACACCGGAAAAAACGATGTCCTCCGGCTTCATGCCCGCAGCCAGCGCACGGGTCAGCTCGCCGCCGGAAACCACGTCGGCACCGTAACCCTCGTTTGCCAGCACGCGCAGTACGGCAAGGTTCGGATTGGCTTTCACCGCAAAGGCGATGTGCGGATCCTTCAGGCCCGAAAGGGCATCGCGGAATACGCGGGCATGGCGTACCAGCGTGGCGCGGGAATAGACATAGACAGGGGTGCCGACCTCGTCGGCGATAGCGGGAAGCGGCACATCCTCGGCGTGCAGGATGCCGTCACGAAGCTGGAAATGGTCCATGCCTGCGCCTCTGCCCAATCGCGGGCGCGAAGTCTAACAAGCTGTGCTTTGCGACCGGAAATTCACTCGGGCGGGAGGTCGAAAGGATCGTCTTCCCGCTCTTCGGAACGGGTGCGCAGTTCTACCGACCGGTCCGGCGCAGCCTGCGGGTCCAGTGCCAGCAATTCCGCCGCATCGGGCTGCACCTCTGCACCATAGGGTTTGGGCGGGAGTGTCTCGCCCGCGACCGGCGTCAGTTCGGCTTTCTGGCCGCAGGCGACGAGTGCGATGGCAAGACCAAGGGCAGCGATTTTGCGCATGTCGATCAGAACTCCTTCAACCGCTTGTGGGCGGCTTCGACCTGCTCCCTAACACGGACCGGTGCGGTCCCACCATAGGAAGACCGGGCCGCTACGGAAGCATCGACGGAGAGCGCATCGAAGACGCGTTCGTCGATGCGATCATCGATCCTCTTAAGATCTTCGAGAGATAGCCCGTCGAGCGCAACGCCCTTTTCATCCGCCAGTTTCACGGCAGCGCCGGTAATGTGATGCGCCTCGCGGAACGGGATGTCGGCCTGCCGGACGAGCCAGTCGGCCAAATCGGTTGCAGTCGCGTGGCCAGCCTCTGCGGCCTTGCGCATCCTTGCCGTGTCGAACCCGCTATCGGCCACCATGCCTGCCATCGCGGCGAGGCTGAGATCGAGCAGGCTTGCAGCCTCGAAGACCGGCGGCTTGTCGTCCTGCATATCCTTCGAATAGGCGAGCGGAAGCCCCTTCATCGTGACCATCAGGCTGGTAGCGCAGCCGATTATCCGCCCGGCATGGCCACGCACCAGTTCGGCTGCATCGGGGTTGCGCTTTTGCGGCATGATACTGCTGCCGGTGGAGAGGGTATCGGGCAATTTGACGAAGCCGAAGGGCTGGCTCGCCCAGATAATGAATTCCTCCGCGAGACGGCTGAGGTGGAGCGAGCACTGGCTTGCCGCCATCAGGTAATCGAGCGCGAAGTCCCGATCCGAAACCGCGTCGAGACTGTTTCGAGTGGGTCGAGCGAAACCCAGCGCCTGTGCGGTCATTTCCCGGTCGAGATCGAAGCCGGTTCCTGCCAGTGCAGCCGAACCCAGCGGGCATTCGTCCATCCGATCCAGCGCGTCGGCGAAGCGCGAACGGTCGCGCACCAGCATCTCGAAATAGGCAAGCAGGTGATGCCCGAGCGTCACGGGTTGCGCCGTTTGGAGGTGTGTGAAACCGGGCATGATGCTGGCGGCGTGTTCGTCGGCCCGTTCGATCAGAGCAGAAAGGACAGCGTCGATACCGGCGATGGCGCGCTGCATTGCGCTGCGCACCCACATGCGGAAATCGGTTGCTACCTGGTCGTTGCGGCTGCGCGCGGTATGGAGGCGTCCGGCAATCGGGCCGATAATCTCGGTAAGGCGGGATTCAACGGTCATGTGGATGTCTTCGAGATCCCAATCCACGGGGACCCCGTCGCGCTCGTATTCCGCAGCCACTTGCTGGAGGCCTTCATCGATTGCCTTCGCATCCGGCTCGCTCACGATACCCTGCTTCGCCAGCATCGCGACATGCGCCCGGCTCCCGGCGATATCCTCGCGCCACAGCGCCTTGTCGAATGGGATCGAGGCGTTGATTTCACGCATGATCGCGCTAGGTCCTTCGGCGAACCTTCCGCCCCACATACTGTTGGAGCCCGAATTGTCCCGCTTGTCGCTCACGTTTGCCTGTGTCCTCGGTCTTTTCGTTGCGGCCTGCGATAGGAGCGCGCCGGAAGAGGCGCAAGAAAACGGTGCTTCGGCACCGACAAGCGGCGAAATCGATCGCAGCATGGCGGGCGAGCTCATGCCCGCCTCGAATTTACGCGATCTGGACGGGCGGATACTCAACCTGGGGGCAGTGCAGGGAACTCCGGTCTTGCTCAACCTGTGGGCGACCTGGTGCGCCCCCTGCGTGAAGGAAATGCCGCTGCTCGACGATCTGGCGGGCGACTACGAAGGCAGAATGCGCGTTATCACCGCCAGTCAGGACATGGGCGGTGAGGACAAGGTCGCGGAATTCTTCGCACAGAACCAGTTCGAGTATCTCGGTTCATGGATGGACCCGGACGCAGAGCTGAGCTTCGCACTGGGCGATACCGCGCTTCCCACGACCGTGCTTTACAACGCGCTGGGGCAGGAAGTCTGGCGGGTGCGGGGCGATTACGACTGGTCGAGCGAGGAAGTCCGCACCGCGATCGACGAAGCCTTGCGCTTCGAGTGAATGCGGTCGGATTGCTTCGACCACGTTTGCCCAAAGGGCATGGTGAAGCCCGAAGATATACCCGAGCGGCAATCGCCCTACCGCATCCAGAGGCATGGCAAGGACCGCTACGTCCGCACGCTGGCAGTCGTGACCGTCAGCGGTCGATCAATTGGCGACATGCTTGTTGGCGAGGGATTGACGCGCACATGGTCGAGAAGAAGGGAGCCGTAGTGTAACGCGTAGCATTACGATTTCTCTTGACCAAATGTGTAACGTATGACATTACACTTATGTGGAAATCGAGAGCATCCGGCACAAAGGTTTGAAGCGGTTGGCCACGAAGGGTGACCGCCGTGTGATGGAAGCGGACCGGCTGATGGACATGCTTTCGTTCATCGTCGCGGCTGCATCTATAGACGACCTGCAAACCCCGCCGAATTTCGGTTTTCACGCGCTGACTGGGGATCGCTCTGGCACCTATGCCATGACGGTCACACGCAACTGGCGCATGACTTTCACACTGGCAGGGGGAGGCGCAATCGCCGACCTCGATTTGGAGGACTATCATGGCCGTTAAGCTTCATCGGTCTATCTATCAGCATCCCGGCCCTTGGCTGCGGCGCAACGTGCTCGAGCATTACCGGTTGAACGTGGCCCAGGCCGCGACGCATCTTGGCGTGACGCGCCCGCCTCTAAGCAATCTCGTAAACGGCAAGGCTGCGCTCTCCCCTGAAATGGCAATCAGGTTCGAAAAGGCGTTCGGGGTATCGGCAGCGACGCTGGTGCGGATGCAGGCGGGTTACGATCTGGCCCAGGCCGAAGAAAAAGCCGACGCGATCAAGGTCGAGCGCTTGCCCGAACCGGCATGAAAGAGGACGAGATGCTAGAAATTCCCCGGCTTAGTTCCCCGCGTGCAGGCGGAGGGTCAGGCAGACCATGCCGACAGGGGGACCACTGCAAAGCACTACTTGCACTATGACCCCCGAAACTCGCCGCAATTGAGGGCCGCGCCGACCACTTTCTGGAACGAATCGTGGGCCGCTGCGGGCCAGTGGTATGCGGGTTTTGAATGGTGGGCGCTGACGGGCTCGAACCGCCGACCCTCTCGGTGTAAACGAGATGCTCTACCAACTGAGCTAAGCGCCCCAACCGGTGTCGGGAGAGCGCCACATAGCGTGCGTGACGGGAAAATCAATTGCCGCTATCGCGCTTCGTCATGACGACCAGGCTTACAGTCCTCGCCACAGGCGGCACCATCGCGGGAATCGCCGGATCTGCCATCGCCAAGGATTACCGTGCGGGTGAAATCGGCATCGAGGATTACCTCGAAAAGGTCGGCGGGCTCGGGCTCGAAGCCGAGTTGTCCGGCAGGCAAATCGCCAATATCGATTCGGCGGACATGGGGCCGGAGGTCTGGAATGCGCTCCACCCCGCGATAATGGAAGCGCTGGCCGAAGAATCATGCGCCGGTGTAATTGTGACCCACGGCACCGATACGCTGGAAGAAACCGCTTTTCTTCTCGACCTGACGCTGCCCGCCGACAAACCCGTAGTCGTTGTGGGTGCGATGCGGCCCGCCGACGCCGTCGGCTACGATGGCTTGCGGAATTTTGTCAATGCCGTGCGCGTCGCAAGCGATCCGGGCGCATCCGGACGCGGAGTGCTGGTGGTCATGGGCGACCGCGTGTTCGCGGCGCGCGATGTTCGCAAGGTCAGGACACGCGGGACAGAGGCATTCCGCGGCTTCCCGCGCGAATCCATAGCTCTCGTAACACCGTCGAGTCTCGAATGGTTCGGTGCGCCATGGCGACAAGGTAGCGACGCTTCATTCGAATGGTCGGACAGTTTGCCGGAGGTCGCCATCATATATGCCTACGCCGGTCTTGGCGCTGCCAGCGTCGAACGGCAGGTGGGGCAGGCGACGCGCGGTATCGTCGTGGCAGGCGTGGGTGAGGGCAACATGTCCGAGGAAATTCGCCAGGCGTTGAAGGCTCAGGCCAAGCGGGGTCTCCCCGTGGTGCGTGCCAGCCGCGCCGACGAAGGCTTGGTCGATCTCGAGCCCGAAGACGCGGAGAACGGCTTCGTCGCCGCGCGGGCGCTCAATCCGCAGAAGGCGCGCATCCTGTTGCAACTGCTGTTGGCGAACGGGGTCACCGATCCCGCCGCCATCCAGCGCAAGTTCGACCGCCGCTAGCTCAGCCGTTCGGCGTAACGAGATATTTCTCGCCGGTTTTCATCCGGCGGTAGTCGAGGATCGCGTCCTTGGTCAGCATACCTTCCAGGTCGACCCTGGTCTTGTAGTTGCTGGCAAAGGTGGTGGTCAGATTGTCGAGCACGCGCTTCCTCATCCGCATGACTGTTTCCATACCTGCATTCTGCAGGAACGGCGTCAGCAGCCAGCCCGACAAGGTCCAGCCGAAGCCATAGGCAGGCGTCAATATGGTCGGTCCGAAATCAAGACGGCCATAGATGAACATGCGCTTCTGCTGGTTGGAGCCATAGCGTGAATATTCGCTCATCTGCGAGACGGCGACCTGCTCCATCGCCTTGAAGCAACTATCGACCATCTGTCCGCCGCCGATAGGATCGAAGCCGTAAAATGCACCCGTTTCCGCAATGGCACTGCGAAGCTGGTCCATGAAATCGTCATCCGAGGAATTGACGACATGCTTCGCGCCCTGCGATTTCAGCAGTTCGGCCTGGTCGTCCTTGCGCACTATGTTGACGAGGTCGATCCCATCCTCGAGGCAAATGCGGTTGAGCATCTGTCCTAGGTTCGACGCACCGACGGTGTGGAGGATCGCCTTCTGGCCATCTGCCTTGGCGTTCTCGACGAAGCCGAGCGCGGTCATCGGATTGACGAAGCTGGACGCCCCCGCTTCGGCGCTATGCTCGCCCAGCGGCAGGCACATGGCTGCATCGGCGATAGCATACTGGCTGAAAGCATTTCCAGGGACACAGGCAACGCGTTTGCCCATGAGCGCCTTGGCCATGTCGCTGTCACCCGTGGCTACCACCGTGCCCGCGCCTTCGTTGCCCGCGGGAAGCTTCTGACCGTGGCGCGATTTCTGGCCCGAATTGAACGGTTCGGGCATCTTGGCAACGACCTTGCCCGGCGAATATTCGGCATTCTCGAAATCTGCCGCGCCAGTGAGAATCGCGAGATCGGAAGGGTTGATGGGGGCGGCTTCCATCTTGACCAATATCTGGTTGCCGGTCGGGTCGGGGAAGGTGACCTCCTCTATCGCGAGGGTGAGCGCCCCGTCGCTTGTCAGCGTGGTGAAAAGCTGCTTGCCGGTGGTCATCGGAATTCCCTTTCGTTGCTTTACGAAACCTGTTCTGGGCTTCGCTACGCCTCGAAAACAGGCTTGGCTAGGGTGCCGTTACGTCATGCATCTTCCGGATATGTCGCCTCGACGAAATAGAGTCCGTGGGGCGGCGCGTTGAGGCCGAGCGCCTGCCGATCCTTCGCCTCCAGTGCCTCGGCCAACTGCTCCTCGCGCCAGCGGCCCATGCCGACCAGCGCGAGGCAGCCGACCATCGAACGTACCTGATGATGGAGGAAACTGCGCGCGGCGGCGTGGATGCGCACTTCCTCGCCCTCCCGTTCGACATCGAGCCGGTCCAATGTCTTGACGGGACTCTGCGACTGGCACTGGACAGAGCGGAAGGTGGTGAAGTCGTGGAGGCCCACTAGCGCCCTGGCGGCGCGGTCCATCGCTTCGTGGTCGAGTTCCTGCGGGACCTGCCACAGCCGGTTGCGCTCCAGCGTCAGCGGCGCACGGCGGTTGGCGATGCGGTAGACATAGCTGCGCCCGGTGCAGGAAAACCGTGCGTGCCAGTCGTCGGGCACGATCTCGCAATGTGTTACCGCGATCGGGTCCGGCCGGACCTGTGCATTGAGCGCTTCCATCAGTCGAAAGGGTGCGATGTCCTTCTCGATATCCATGTGGCTGCGCATGGCGAGCGCGTGGACCCCTGTATCGGTACGGCCCGCACAATGGAGGCGGACATCCTCGCCCGTGACGCGAAAGGCTGCCTCCTCGAGCGATTGCTGCACGCTCGGACCATTGTCCTGCCGCTGCAAACCGAAGAAGGGCGTACCGTCGAATTCCAGAGTGAGCGCGAAGCGGGTCACGTGAGGTGAGCGCCTTTTTCGATTGCATTGCCGCGCAGGAATTCCGCCAGGTCCATCGCAGGCTTGCCTGCGCGCTGGAGGCGGGCGGGGCGGATGGCTCCTTCACCGCATGCGATGGCCAGATCGCCATCGAGCACTGTTCCCGCCTCGCCAGAAGCTTCCGCCAATTCGGCGCGCAGTATTTTCACACGGACTCCGCCCAGCTCGAACCATGCGCCGGGGAAAGGAGAGAGACCGTGGATATGGCGAACAACTTCCGCAGCAGGCCGCGACCAGTCGATCCGCGCCTCGGCCTTGTCGATCTTCTTCGCATAGGTCGCTGCTTCGTCGTCCTGTTCCACCGGATGCAGCGCATCGAGATCGATCAGCGTGCCGACCATAAGCTGCGCGCCCAGTTCTGCCAGCTCCTCGGTCAGTTCCCCCGTGGTCTTGTCCTCCACCGGCGTGCGCACCGTGGCAAGCATCGGGCCGGTGTCGAGTCCGGCCTCCATCTGCATGATCGTCACCCCTGTGACCTCGTCGCCCGCCATGATGGAGCGGTGAATCGGCGCTGCGCCGCGCCATGCGGGCAGCAAAGAGGCATGGACGTTGAGGCAGCCACGCTTCGGTGCGTCGAGAATCGACTGGGGGAGGATCAATCCATAGGCTGCCACCACTGCCACATCGGGATCGAGCGCGGCGAATCTCTCCTGCTCCTCGGCCGATTTGAGCGAGGTGGGATGGCGGACCTCGATACCAAGCCGCTCGGCCAGTTGGTGCACGGGAGTTTTCGTCAGTTCCTTGCCTCGCCTTCCGCCCGGGCGGGGCGGCTGGGTGTAGACGCACACCACCTCATGCGCCGCATCGACCAGAGCCTGCAGCGTCGGCACGGCAAATTCCGGCGATCCCATGAAAACAACGCGCAACCAATACCTCCGTTCGCCCTGAGCTTGTCGGAAGCGAAGCTGGCCAAAGGTCAACGGCCGTACTTCACTTCTTGTGCAGCGCTATAAGAAAGTGCAGGGCTTCGACAAGCTCAGCCCGAACGGATTTCTAACAAAGCGCGATGGCCTCACAAGAAATCGAAACGCTCGCTTCGGCGTTGGCCCGCCTTCCCGGCCTCGGCCCGCGCAGTGCGCGGCGTGCCGTGCTGTGGCTGGTCAAGCGCCGCGAAAGCGCTCTGCCTGCACTGCTCGAGGCGCTCGCCACGGTGGGCGAGACTCTTGTCGAATGCGACACCTGCGGCAATGTCGATACCACCAACCCCTGCGGCATCTGCGCCGATCCGCGTCGTGACGGCAAGGGGCTGTGCGTGGTGGAGGATGTGGCGGATCTCTGGGCACTCGACCGGGCGAAGCTCTTCACCGGCAGGTATCATGTGCTTGGCGGCAAGCTCTCCGCGCTGGATGGCATCCGGCCCGAGGATCTCAACATTGCCAGCCTGCTGTCGCGCATGGAAAAAGGCGGGGTGGACGAGGTTGTGCTAGCGATGAATGCCACGCTCGAAGGGCAGACCACAGCGCATTACCTTGCCGAGCGGCTGGAGGGCTTTCCCGTGAGAATTACCCAGCTGGCCCACGGTCTGCCGGTGGGCGGGGAACTGGATTACCTGGATGAGGGGACCCTTGCGCAGGCCTTAAGGGCTCGCAGGCCGCTCGGCTAGTCGATCACTCTGACCGTCCCAATTTGATTGAAAATCGCCGATTTCGCGACTATTTGACCCTTCATGGCTATCCGTGAAATCCTCGAAGTGCCGGATCCCCGGCTCAAGGTCGTGTCCGAACCTGTAACGGAGTTCGACGACGAACTGCGCGAACTCGTCTCCGACATGTTCGAAACCATGTATGATGCGCCCGGTATCGGTCTCGCTGCAATCCAGGTCGGCGTGCCCAAGCGCGTGCTGGTGATCGATTTGCAGCCCGAGGACGATGAAGCCGAGGGCGAAGTCTGCAACCACGGCGGTCACGAACACGTCCATTATCCGACCAAGAAGGAACCGCGGGTCTTCGTGAACCCCGAGATTCTGGATCCGGCGGAAGAACTGGCGACCTATCAGGAAGGCTGCCTCTCGGTTCCCGACATCTTCGCCGATGTGGACCGTCCGGCGACCTGCCGCGTGCGCTATCAGGACCTTGAGGGCGAAACGCACGAGGAAGATCTGGACGGGCTGATGGCCACCTGCCTCCAGCACGAGATGGACCACCTCGAAGGCATTCTCTTCATCGACCATCTTTCGCGGCTGAAGCGCAACATGGCGCTGAAGAAGCTACGGAAGCTTCGCGAAGCGGCGTAGGTAAGCCCGTCATCCCAGCGAAAGCTGGGATCGCTATCGGCCCAATCGCCTCGTCGAGGAAGTTCCCGGCTTTCGCTGGGATGACGTTTGTGGGAAGTTGCGAGCCAGCCTCTGGTGTTCCTTCTCCGTTCCTTCTAGTGTGGCGGGATGGACCCCTCACTTCTCGCCATTATCGCGCTGATCCTTGGCCTCGGCCTGGGCTATTTCCTCGGCCACCGCTTTGGCTCGGCTCCGGCTGCCGATTGGCAGGCGCGCCATGTCGAGCGCGATGCAGAGGCGAAAGACCTTTCCGATAAGCTCGCCCGCATGGTTCCCGAACTGGCGACCATGTCCGAACGCGCGGCGCGCGCCGATACGCTGGCGGAAACGCTGGACAAGGCTCGCGAGGAACTCTCCGCGCTCAAGGCCGAGCGCGCCGGATTCGAGGAACAGAAGCGCCTGCTTGAAGAATCGCGCGCCAACCTGCTCAAGGAATTCGAAAACACGGGCGCCAAGGTGCTCGGCGCGGCGCAGGAAAAATTTCTCGCCAGCGCAACCGAGCGTTTCGGCCATTCGGAAAAAATGTCCGAAGAAAAGCTGAAGGCCCTGCTCGACCCGGTCGGCAAACGTCTCGAAGCCTACGAGAAGCAGGTCGCCGCGCTGGAGGAGAAACGCACCGATGCCTTCGGGCGGCTCTACCAGCAGATCACCGATATGCAGCGCGGGCAGGAAGAGGTCCGGCGCGAGGCGCAGCGGCTGGGCAATTCGCTGACCAATGCCCCCAAGGCGCGCGGGCGCTGGGGCGAACGCGCGCTGCAGAACGTGCTCGAGCAGTGCGGGCTGAGCGAACATACCGATTACATCCTCGAGCATTCCGTTTCGACCGATGAAGGCCGGTTGCGTCCCGATGCTATCGTCAACGTCCCGGGGCAGAAGAAGCTGGTGATCGACGCCAAGGTCTCGCTCAACGCCTATCAGGCGGCTTTCGAGGCAGAGGGCGACGAGGAGCGCGTGCGGCATCTCGATCTGCATGCGAAGTCGATGCGCAACCACGTCCAGACGCTCGGCAGCAAGGGCTATCAGAGCCAGTTCGACGATGCACCCGACTATGTTGTGATGTTCGTGCCGGGCGAGCATTTTGTAGCCGCGGCGCTCGAACACGATCCCGAGCTGTGGGATTTCGCCTTCCGTAACAAGGTGTTGCTCGCAACTCCGACAAATCTCGTCGCAATTGCGCGCACGGTGGCGCAGGTCTGGCGGCAGGATACGATCGCCCGCGAGGCGGTGGAAATCGGCAAGGCCGGGGCGGAGCTTTACGATCGTCTCGCCGTCGCCGCCGAACACATGAAACGTGTCGGAGGCGGGCTGGAAACCGCGGTCAACAATTACAACAAGTTCGTTGGCAGCTTCGAGCGCAATGTCCTGTCAGCCGGGCGGCGCCTGCACGAGAAGGGGATCGAGATCGGCAAGCGGGAAATCGAAGAAGTGCCGAAAGTCGAGTCGACACCGCGCTACAATGCCGAAGACGTCGCTCAGATCGAGAGTCCGGCGGAAGACGGGCGTGAAGCGGCGGAGTGATCGCACCCTTGCTTTAGCCATTCGTAAACGATTCCGCCCTATCCGTTTACCAGCAGAATAAACACAATTCGGGTTTCGCAATCACATTGGGCAAATACTGCCGGAGTGGGCGAATGGATCTACGCAGAGAAAAAAGGTACTCGATCGCCGTGCCCGGGCGCTATCGCAAGGGCACCGGCATGGGCTTCAATGTCGCGATCAAGGATCTCTCCGAATATGGTTGCCAGTTTTCCGATCTGGTCGGACGCGTCCAGAAGGGCAACGCCATCACCATCCGGATCGGCTCGATCGGGCCCCTCGCTGCGCAGGTAAAATGGATAGATAAACGCAACGTCGGCATCGAGTTCGAGCAGCCGCTCTATCCCTCCGTGCTCGATCACATCATTGCTGAAGGCGGCAGGAACGAGGCCCGGGGTCGCAAGCCCGTGCCCGATATGGAGAAACGCACCCACGTTCCGACGCGAACGTCCTGAGCGGTCCTGCCGACGGTAAATAGCAGCTTGGCGTATGTGGTGTACGGAAGTTCATTATTCGAATGTCTGCTAGCGACGCCAAAGCTGCCATGTGAAACAGCCTCCTGCTTCCCGATACCTGCCGTCGACTCAGCCTAAGTGCATCAGCCATTTTGGGGCCGGAGCACGAACCCGCTTCGCGGGAGGGGTGCTGGCGGCGCGGGTGACGCCAGAGCAAGAACGTAGCGAGTAGATCGAACAAGGCCGACCATTCCGGCTCCTTCAACCGAGGAGTCGAGAGATGAACGATCTTGTACCTGTTTC